>JAQURL010000003.1 GCA_028715625.1 Candidatus Margulisiibacteriota bacterium
ATCAAAAAGCTGATGGGCTTAAAACCTCAGGAAACAGGGAGTCTGCAAATTGTTCTGAAATATCCGAAAACAGCCGTTAAACAAGCGGACAAACTTCACGCCGCTCTTACGCCGAATGTAGCGGCCATAGCTGGAGAAATACAGCGAACCTCTGGCGATATCAACATTTGCATGCTAAGTTTTAAACGCGATGCAATCTCCTTGGCAATTTTAACGAAGAATATTATCATTCAAGAAAAAGATGTCATTTTCCCGGCTAAAGAACAGGTATTCATATCAGCCAAATTGGCAAAAGAAAATCAGCTGAAAGCCGGAGATTCCATCACGATTAATTATATAACCAAGTTTGATCCGCAAAACGTAACCAGAAATTATAAATTAACCGGAACTTTTTCTTCCAGGTATTTGCCGGATAACACGGTTCTTTTTAGTGATGACGTTTTCTTCAAATATTATTATGAGGACTTGCCACCGGACAACAAGATTTTCATAATATCAGAAAGTCATCCTTTGTACGCAGCCCTGGGCAAAGAATGGGAGCGGCTGGCACGCAGTCGTACGACCAAGGAAATGACAAAAAAAATGAAAGACCTGGCAAATTATAAGGGAGGTAGCGCAGCTCTGGATGTGCGGACTATGTATGAAACCGCTGAAAGTATCATCAAGCTGGAAAAAGCTTTAAACATCATTACCCTTGCCGCTGTACTTATCCTGTTTTTCATTATTCTCATCGGAGTTGTAAATACTCTGCGCATGACTATTCGTGAAAGGACCAGGGAAATAGGCACAGTCCGAGCTATCGGCATGCAAAAAAATGATGTTCGTAACAGCTTCATTCTGGAAACATTTTTACTGACCCTCATCTCCACGATTATCGGCACATTGCTGGCTTTTTTAATCATGGACCTGCTTGGCAAAATCACTATCCACTCAGACAGTTTCATGAGTATTTTGCTGGTGGACAAACATATAAACTTTGTTCCGAAACTAACAGCCATAATTTTTAATATGCTGTTAATTATTTTTATTGCTGTCGCTACTGCTTTCTTCCCGGCACACCGGGCTTCCAGACTCCCTTGTGCCAAAGCTTTGAGTCATTTTGAATAAGGAGAATTATATGTGTTTTTTTAACTACCTGAAATTTATTATTTTTACCGCTTTGGTATGCTTCTCGTTTTCCTCAGAAATTAGCGTTACGGATATGATGAAAAAGCTGGATGATTTGCAGGAAATGAAAACGGACATTACTGCCAGGGTGAATATTACACAGCAAAAGGTTAATCAGGGCATAAAAGTAATTGATATGGTCTATTATCGCAGAGATAAGGATGACGCTTTTATGATAGTTATGACAGCGCCTGAAGCGGAAAAAGGAAATGGCTACTTAAAAATAGGTGACAATTTCTGGATGTACAGAAGAAATACCCGTACCTTCCAGCACATAAACCGTGACGAAAGCATAGCAGGCAGTGATGCCAGCGCCGATGATTTTGAAAAACGCAAATTGGTAGAATTGTATAAACCCGAAATATCCGCAAACAATAAAGAAATATTTTTTTCAGAAAAATTAGGTGATTTTCCCGTATACAAGTTCAAACTCACGGCTAAAGTAAAAGATGTGAAATATCCATCGGTTTACTACTGGGTACGCCAGGATAATTTTCTGCCCTTGAAAGAACAACAGTATTCTCTTACCGAAACACTCATGGAAACAGCCTATTTCATGAAATATACAATTGTAGACGGTCGTTATGTATGGGTAAAAGGTATGTTTATTGATGAATTTGAAAAAGGCAATAAAACAGTGGTAGAAATATCGGGAATATCAACAAAAAAGCTGGATGACTCCATTTTTACCAAAGCCTATTTGGAAAATCTGAGCAAATAATGAAAATACTAATTCGATTTATTTTTGTCTCTCTTTGTCTGGGTTTTACCATATTCGCCGATGAAATTATAGATGAAAATACACTCTTCGGCAGTACGGCGAATACAATGGTTGAGTCCAAAAATATTCAGGATTCAAGTTTGAATGAATTTTATAACAAAGAAAGTGTAAATTTTTCAGGTTCTTTCTCTTCCAAGGGCAGTTATTATCTGAACCGCAAGTGGCTTGAAAATGGAGGTGGGAGTTTTGCTGACAACCGGATGGTCAATTATTTTGATACCAATCTGCTGCTGGATGTACGTCTGAAAAAAAATTTTAAGACATTCCTGAACCTGCAGGTATCAAATATCGCCCAGCAAAATACTTCGCTTATTGCTACCAGTAATCTGGCTTATTCTATTAAAGAACTATTTATGGATATGAATATTAACAGAGCGGTTTATATCCGTTCAGGCAAACAGGTATTGCAGTGGGGACGCACATATTTCTGGAACCCCACTGATGTTTTGAATATTCAAAAAAAAAATTTTCTTAACCTTGCGCAATATCGTGAAGGTACTTATGGTATCAAAATTCATGTCCCTAACGGTGCCGGACAAAACACCTATATGTTTCTTGATTTTAATAATGCCAACAATATAGATGATGTAGGATTAGCGGCTAAATATGAATTTTTGTTAAATAATACAGAGTACGCTTTTTCAGCCTGGAAAAAGAAAGGATTTATTCCTCTTTTCGGATTTGATTTTTCCTCACGTTTAGAAGGCATTGATGTGCTTGGAGAAATGACCATGTCCTATGGCGACGACCAAACCAAAGTCAGAAATGTTAACGGTACTGCACAGTTATATAAAATAGGAAATGCCTGGGTCCCCAAAATAAGCCTGGGACTGTCCAAATCTTTTAGCTGGATTTATGCTGATCAAATTACTTTGATATCTGAATTTTTTTATAACGACAGCGGTTATACAGAAAATGTTTTTAAAGATTCTGTTGCGTTTACATCCCTGATAGCTAACAATCTTTATGTTCCCAATTACCACAGCAAATATTATATGGCTGTATTCGGAACAATTGCCAAATATCCGTTTTCAGACTCATCGGTCAACTGTAATTATATTTCTAACCTATGTGATTCTTCCAGTATACTGTCGACCGGTATAAGCTATAGCCCTGTAAACAACTTTACATTGCAAGTTAATGTAAACAGCTTTATAGGACCGGAGCTGGCCGAATACACATTTAGCGGATACCGCCTGTCCTTTGATGTTTTTGCGACAATGCTTTTCTAGTAAACCTTCTCTTTCAGCGACTTGATGTCACCTGTTACCTTATAAAGGACCCGTTCTCCTATATTTTCCACATGGTCCCCTATCCGTTCCAGAAAACGGGTAATAAACAGTAGATAAATCTTGGAACTGATTACTTCCTGCGTAGGTTTTTCTTGAATTTTATCAATGTATTGTTGAAATAATGACCGTTGAATATCATTAATTTTCTGATCATTTTTCAAAGTTTCTCTGGCCAGTTGTACATTGTTTTCTTTAAAAGCAATAAGTATCTGTTCAATCATCTGACGCAAAAGTATAGTCATTTCAGCCAATGAGTTGAAATGTTCTCTTTCACCAAGTTCAATGACCTTTTTACTTTTTCGAATAATTTTACGGATATGATCGCCGATTCGTTCCAGGTCCATACTGATTTTTATGATACACATGATAGTGCGCAGATCAATGGCCATAGGCTGCTGCAAGGCAAGCAACTCCATGGTTAATTTTTCAATATCAAACTCCAGCTGGTCCAGCTTATCCTCTTCCTTATATAAATGTTCAACTTTATCCATGTCCACTTTCTTGGTCTGGTACATGACGATTATCTCTGTCATCAGTAAATGGATGATTTCACCCATTTTCATAATCATATCCTGCGCCTTATCCAGTTTGTGATGAAAATCATCTCTAGACATAAAAACCTCCTTTTTTAACTCACCCCAACCCCTCTCTTGAAAAGAGAGGGGGCTTAATTCCGCCCCCCTTCTCTTCTTAAGAGAAGGGGCTGGGGGATGAGTTTTATCCGAAACGCCCTGTGATGTAATCCGTCGTCTGTATATTTTTTGGATTAGTGAAAATATCTTTGGTCAGGCCATATTCAATAAGTTGCCCTACCCTGCTCGCGTCTGTATTAAAAAACGCGGTATGATCCGATACTCTGGCGGCCTGCTGCATATTATGGGTCACTATAATTATAGTTATCTCCTTACTTAATTCTTTCATAAGATCTTCTATTTTTAAAGTAGCAATCGGATCAAGCGCCGAACAAGGCTCATCCATTAAAAGCACTTCGGGTTTTACTGCCAAAGCCCTGGCTATACAGAGCCTCTGCTGCTGCCCACCGGATAAAGAAAAGGCAGATTCATTTAATTTATCTTTCACTTCATCCCAGAGAACAACTTTTTTTAAATAGTATTCTACGATTTCATCGAGACTTTTTTTAGCCTTCATTCCCTGAATTTTTGGCCCGTATTTGATATTTTCAGATATTGTTTTGGGAAAAGGATTGGGTTTCTGAAAGACCATACCGATTTTTTCACGTAAAGTAACCACATCCAGTCCCGGTTCATAAATATCCTGATCGTGAAAAAATATTTTACCATTATAGGATACATTGCTGATCAATTCATTCAGACGATTAAACGATCTTAAAAATGTAGACTTGCCGCAGCCTGAAGGGCCGATTACAGCGGTTATCTTTCGTTCCGTTATATTTACCGAGATATCCTTAATGGCCATTTTTTTACCATAATAAAATGTAAAATTCTGAGTTTTAAGAATAGTCTTCATAAACTCTCCCCTACCTCTCTCTGAACCTGTGCCTGATTACAGAGGCTATGATGTTCAACATCAGGGCAATTAGTATCAATACAGCAGCCGTAGAATAAGCGATGCCCCTTACTCCTTCAATATCATGATGTTGGGTAGACATGATGTACAGATGATAAGGTAATGCCATAAACTGCTGGAAAATATCCAGGCTTAAATGCGGTAAATAAAAAGCTACTCCTGTAAACAATATAGGTGCTGTTTCTCCGATGGCCCTGGAAAGACCGAGAATAATGCCCGTCATTATTCCGGGGAAAGCTACAGGCAAAATAATTTTATAAAGCGCCTGCCATCTGGTTGCTCCCAAGGCATAAGCGCCTTCTTTATAAGTTTTCGGTACAATCTTCAAAGCTTCTTCGGAAGTGCTGATGATAGTAGGCAGTGTAAGCAGACCCAAAGTAAGTCCCGCGCTGAGCATCGATGTTCCAAACTGCATGGTTTTTACAAAAATTGCCAGACCAAAAAGACCATAGACTATGGATGGCACAGCTGAAAGATTCCTGATAGCCATCCTGGTCAGCCTTGTGTAATAAGTATCTTTAGCATATTCAACCAGATATATAGCGCTGAAAATGCCTAACGGTATAGCAAATATTGCGGAAATAAAAGTTACCAGCAATGTACCGATGATCATCGGGAATATCCCGCCTTCCTTCATACCGTTTAATGGTGGCTCAAAAATAAAATTCCATGACAAAGTGCCCAGGCTGTGATAAAAAGTTAATCCAATTATTAAAATCAAAAAAACCAGGACAAGAAAAAAAGAGAAGTATAGCAAAGCGAAAACAATATTTTCCTTAATATTCGCTGGTTTAATACTATGCATTTCTACGTCCTTTTTTCAAAAAGTATTCAGCAATATTATTAATAAAAAAAGATATTAAAAATAAATATAATCCTAAATTAAATAAAGCATAGTAATGATTTGTATCATAAGCTACCTCACCCATTTCTATGGCAATGGTTGAAGTTAAAGTACGTACCGGATCAAAAATGGATTTAGCCAGAGCAGGTGCGTTGCCGCAGGCCATCAAAACCGCCATTGTCTCACCTATGGCCCGGCCCATGCCCAGCATTATAGCTGCAAGAATCCCTGAAGATGCAGCCGGCAGAGTTACCTTAAAAATAGTTTCCAGTTTGGTAGCTCCCAAAGCAAAGCTTGCCTCCCGATAGTCTTTGGGTACACCATTAATAGCATCTTCAGAAAGAGTAATAATTGTAGGCAGTACCATTATCGACAAAAGCAATCCTCCGTTTAAAGCGTTCAATCCATTTGCCAAATGGAAAATCCCGGCTATTAGCGGACCTACAAAAACCAGTCCGAAAAAGCCTATTACAACAGACGGAATACCGGCCAGCAATTCAATTACAGGTTTGATGAATATCTTCAAATTTCTGGGAGCGATTTCAGCAATAAAAACGGCAACCATTAATCCCAGAGGAATGGAAATGACCAGTGTTATCACTGTAACAAGCAAAGAACCCCAGACCAAAGCTAATATCCCGTAATATTCTCCACTCCAACCTTCGGGATTCCATTTGGCTGATAAAAACAAATCTGCTGGTCGCATTTCTTTGAAAAAAGGCAGGCTTTCCTTAAAAAGAAAAATAAAGATACCAACAACAACCAGTATTGATATTGAGCTGGATAATTTGAATACCCAGTTTGTCAGTTCATCAAACGCTTTATTTTTGTTGATCCTTAACTCCATAGAACCCTTCTCCTGTTACTATCTTTTGGCCCTGGACCGAAAGTTCAAAATTTATAAAGTCTTGTACTGTTTTACCGGATTTTGCTGAAATATATTGGTTCAAACCTCTGGAAACAGGATATTTATTAGAAATAATGTTAGCCTCTACTAATGGACTGTATGCTATATCCCCCTGTTTTGCAGATACATTTAAAATTTTTAATCCCCGCAAAGGTTTATCATTTTCTGCCGCATAGGCTACGCCCACATATCCAATAGCCGCGGAATCATGACGAACAGCTTCAACAATCTGGGAGTTACCGTTCATCTGCAGCATTTTATCGGAATATTCACCTTTTAGAACATGTTCCCTGAAAAAACTAAAAGTTCCGGAGTTGCTCTGCCGGCCATAAAGTGTGATAACTTTATCCGGTCCACCTACTTGTTTCCAGTTAGTTATTTCGCCCCTGAAAATAGCTCCGATCTTGTCCATTGGCAACTGATTAAGCGGATTGGAAGCATTAATAATCACAGAAAGTGCGTCTACGGCAATAATAATCTCTTTCACAGCAATACCCTTTTGTTTACACTGAGCCAGTTCCTTGGGCTGGATAAGACGTGATGAGTTGCAGATATCTGTTTTTTGATTAATCAAAGCACTTATACCGGTACCCGAACCCCCGCCGATTACAGAAATAGAAACTTTCGTATTCTGCTGCATATAAACCTCGGCTAACTTCTGTACCAAATTAACCATAGTGTCAGACCCTTTAATCTGTATTGGTGTATTGGCTAACAAAATACCCCCGAACATAACTAAACCGACCCAGCGTATTAATATTTTTCTCATACGTTTCTCCTCTTCTCTGATTAATCTTAAAATTAACACAATTTATTATCATCATACAAAAAAAATATTAAGCTTTCATTACGATTCTGTTACATTATTAAATTCCCGGGCTAGTCCTGACTTTTCTTCAATTTTAAAAGATTTAATCAGCATAACAGGAAAATAATCTAAAACTGATAACTTTAACTTTTTATTAAATGACGCTTCAAAATCCGGTTCCTGATTACTATTATCTTTATTAAAAAAAATTACCCAATCATTAATATCCATAAACTCACCTCCTACAATAAATTCTAGCAAGTGACTATTGCAATTTATTTACGATAAGAAAATTTTCTGGAGAAGAAAAAATGAAGAGGAGGTGAAACTTTCTCCTCTTCATTTTCAAGAAAGGAGTGTTTAGAAAAATTTTACTTTTGTATCAAACAATTTTTCATTTTTTTTCAAAAAATCCCCTTTTAACGGATAGAATCCTTCATCGGCAACAATCTTCTGGCCTTCGTCAGATAACTCAAATTGAATAAAAGTCTTGACCAGTCCTTTGGGTTTACCGCTCAAATACTGATTCAATCCTCTGACAATAGGATATTTGCCACTGTAGATCATATTCTCATCCAGCGGACTATAAGTAATGCCCCCATTTGTAGCGGATACCTTAAGAATCTTCAAACCGTTCAGAGGTTTGGTGCCTCCTTTGGTAGCATAGGCTACGCCTACGTAACCGATACCGCCCTCATCGTGCATAACTGCTTCCACAATCTGGGCATTACCGTTCATCTGGTTCATTTTATCCGAGTATTCACCGTTTAAAACATGTTCACGAATAAAATCAAATGTCCCTGAACTGGGTTGTCTGCCATACAAAGTGATTATTTTATTAGGGCCACCAACGTCTGCCCAATTAGTTACATCTCCTTTATATATTGCAGCAATCTGCTCCATGGAAAGAGAAGTAATAGGATTACTGTCATTTACAATAATTGACAAAGCATCGACAGCAATAACTACCTGCCTTACATCCATACCTTTACTTTTGCATTTAGCCAATTCCTTATCTTTCATAAGCCTGGAAGCATCGGCAATATCTGTTTTACCATTAATTAGAGCCGCTATACCTGTACCTGAACCACCGCCAGATACTGAAATATTCGCGTCGGGATGTTTCTTCATATAAACTTCAGACAACTTTTGTACCAGATTAACCAGAGTATCAGAGCCTTTTATCTGGACGGAATCCGCAAAACAACTCCCGAAGATAAAAGAGACAATCAGCACTTTATGTAAAAAACTTTTTTTCATTTTGTATCCTCCTTAAATTGATGTTTCAAAAGCTATACTGGTCGAACTTGACGCATTGTCCGACGTATCAGTTACTAACTCATAATGAGTGTACAGAGCAACTTTGTTGGAAATTTTGTACTTCATCCCGCCGCTGATCTTGTTACTGATGTTAACTTTGTTGAAATCCAGTAATAGATTGGCGTAAAGCATTAAATCTCCGTTAAGATCATAGGTTAAATATGATCCCAGATAACTTTTGGCTTTATTCTTTGATGTAAGATATGCTTTGGAAGCGTCATCGCTTAAATCCAGAAAAACTGTTTCTACTAATTTCAGAGCGTCAAAGTTCATGGTTAAGTCTCCATAAAGAGATAATCCACTAATATTTGCTCCGGAATAGTTGCTATCTGTACTGTAAATGGCTCCGAAACTATAATCAGAACCGGATTTTACCATCATACCAAGGAATGTCTTGCTGGTGCTGTTGTTTAAATTATTAACATCCAGGAAAGATACATTACCAAGGTAGGTAAATTTTACATCATAGTCCATTATAGGCAGATAATACGCAATTCCTGTCCCTTTATCTTTACAGAAAGTATAAAAAGAACCGTCGGCATATGGATGAGTTTCAGCATCAAGTATTCCCATTCTTTGAAACCCCACTCTTAAAGCACCTGGGATAGCTTTCAACTCCGTATCAATATACAGATAGGCAGCTGACATAGCCACAGCAGTTGAACTGGCCTGAAACTTTGTTTCCCAATACACTTTAGTATCATCGTTTTTTAAAGTTAGCCCCACGATTGTTTTAAATGACGATGCGTCATTAGGATAAACATTCGCTGCCTTCTCAGTAGCCCAACTGTTGTCATGGTCTCCATTTACGAAGAAACCGAATGAACTTTTTGCCTTACCGTCTATTTCCAGCGAAAAGCTGAATACTGTAAACAATAACAGTCCAACCAATAAACTAATTTTTTTCATGTTTTATCTCCTTCCTAAAATTATTTACTCTTGAAAACTTGTTCACCTCCTTAATGTATTCTTGAAAAAAATTATAAAATGACTGTATTTCCGATCCATTACAGAATCATTAATGTTTAATGAAAAAATCAAAAACAATATATTAAATTCTCGCGAATTATATTATATTTACACTTATGACACTCTCAGCTTTATTCGGTTATCTGATATTTGCTTTTTTGACAACCATTACACCCGGACCTAATAATCTTGTGCTGTTTAATAATGGAAAAGTCTATGGCGTAAGGGCTTCTATAAACTTGATGACCGGTGTTATAACGGGTTTTTTCACTTTACTTTGTGTTACTGGATATGGAGTTGGCAGTCTTATTACACAGAATATCTATCTGGCAATGATCTTAAAAATAGCTGGCAGTTTCTGGCTGCTTTATCTGGGCTACAGTATGATGCATCTGAATATAAATCCTGATATTACCTATAAAAATCTTGGATTAAAAGAAGGTTACCTGCTACAGTTTGTTAATCCCAAAGGCTGGATAATGGCCGTAAGTGGAGCCGGTGCTTTTATGCCTCACTTTGGAAATCTGCATGTCAATGTGCTCATTTTTGCGGGGATATTCGCTCTGGTAGGCATCCCCAGCATGTTATCCTGGGTATATCTGGGAGATTCTATTTCCAGGCTCATCAAATCCAAAAAAGCTAATAAAATATTAGGATGGGGGTTGTTCCTGCTAATGATCTTAAGCGTTGTGATGATCTGGCGGGAATGATCTTTCTCTTTTTTAAACAACTGCCAAAAATTTTTACCAAGACAAGTCAGGTAATGGATGGGTCAAAAAATATCAGCGAACAGCTGGCTTGAATTAAGCATTAAATCTGTAACCGATGCCCCTGACAGTCTGCACATATTCTCTATCCGTTAATTGTTCCAGTTTAGCCCTCAGTCTGCGGATATGCACATCTACAACCCGGTCATCCCCGTAAAAATCATGTCCCCACACCTGATACAAAAGCTGTCCCCGGGTAAATACCCTTCTGGGTTGACGGGCCATGGTCAAAAGTAAATCAAACTCAATTTTTGTTAAATGCAGCTCATTATTATTCAACACCACATCATGATTATTAATATTTATAGAAAGCCCTTCGAAATACAAAAGATTTTCTTTTTCATCAACATTTTGTTTAGTCTGAATTTTATTAACTTCAGTGCTCACTCTGCGCAGGTGCGCCTTAATTCTGGCCAGCATTTCTCTGATGCTAAATGGTTTACAGATATAGTCATCTGCTCCCAGTTCCAAAGCCAGAACTTTGTCAAATTCCTCACCCTTGGCTGTGACCATGAATACAATAATTTGTTGTGTTGAAGGATTATTTTTTATTTGTTTGCAGACATCGAGACCGCTTATTTTAGGAAGCATCCAGTCCAGCAGCACCAGATCAGGCTTTTGCTTGTCCACAAGCTCCAGAGCCGACTGACCGTCTTCCGCTACCAGAGCATTGTAACCGTTCTTCTCCAGGTTGAACTTTAGTAGTTCTATAATATCTTTTTCATCATCAACAATCAGGATCTTGGACATTTATCAATATTATAACATCTGATTATTACGGAATTATTACGATTAAATTAAGGCTCACACCAGCGGTAAACTGAAATAAAATCTGGAACCCTTGCCAACTATACTCTCAACCCCCGCTATACCCCCATATTTTTCCACAGTATTTTTGACAATAGCAAGGCCCAGACCTGTTCCTCCTGTATTTCTGGAACGTGTTTTATCCGGACGATAGAAACGTTCAAACAATCTGGGCAGATACTTTTTAGCAATACCCGGACCATGGTCCTGCACCGAAAAAAAAGCCTGTTGATCTTCTTTAGTCAAACTGATAGTAATTTTACCCTCAGGACAAAATTTCAAAGCATTATCAATATAATTCTGGAAAGCTGAATATATAGATTCCCGGTTAGCAAGTACTTCCATTTTTTTATGGCTTGTATAAAATTCTATTCGCTTATTGGTCCTAAGGTCCAAATCTTCCATAAGTTCTTTCAAAATTTCAGTTAAATTTATCTTTTCATCATCAACTCTCCCGCTTTCTATTTTAGCCAGACTTAAAATGTCATTAACCAGCAAAGTTAGTCGTTCTACATTATCTTTGATAATCTGCAGAAATCGCCGATTATATTCAGGGTCATGCAAAGCTCCTGCTTCTAGGGTTTCTATAAATCCTGTAATAGCAGTCAATGGAGTTTTTAATTCATGTGTTACATTTGCTATAAACTCTTTGCGCACATTTTCTAACTGTCTCAATTTTCCCAAATTTTGTTTTATTTGTCCGATCAGATCATTAAAAGAAGTTGTTAACATGGCTATTTCATCTTTTCCCGCTGATTGTTTATAACTTATATTTTCTTCCAGAGAAAAATTTTCAATGGTTTTGAGCAGCTTGTTTAAAGGGTCAGTCATGGTTTTCGTCAGTTTAAATACCATAAGAAGAATAACACCTGTGGCCAGAATATAGATAAGAAGCAGCCTTAGTATTGCATAATTTACCTGCTGTTTTATGTTGTCTACCGGCAATGAAGTGCGCACCGTCAAGCTGCCATTTTGCCTGGCTGCGTAAAGCATTGTCCTACGCAATGTCCGGCTTTTATGTACATTTATTCCCAGTTTACCATTTTTAGCAGCCACAACTTCAGGGCGTTTACCGTGGTTTTCCATTAACAGGGGATTTTGTGAAGTGTCATAAATTACGGTACCATCTTCAACAATAAGTGTTATCCTTATTCCAAAATTTTTGGCATATCGATTTAAGGTCTCTTTATTTACCTGGTTCAATGTAGATTCTATATAACGGATATGTTTATCTAAAACATCTATATCCTTTGAAAAATAAGCGTGCTGAATACTATTATCTATCAGAAAAAAAGAAACAATAAAAAAAATAACAAAAAAAGACGCGAATAGTAAAAAAAGCTTTTGGAAAAAACTTAAATTACTTAAGTATTTAATAAAATTATTTTTAATCTTATCAAAAAACATTTTAGTCACTGCTTCACATTCAAATTAATGATAGGCTGTCCTAAAATGGGACAAACGATCATTTCGTCCTGACTGCGCCAAGACGAATCGAAGTCGGGATGATAATATACTACTATATTATTTACCCGTAGCTTTAGGTATCACAGGCCCTTGCTGCTGCTGCGGTTTATCTTGCATCAACGGTACCTGCTGTTGCTGCCCGGCAGCTGCCGCAGCTTTAGCTTCTTTTTCTTTAATCTGCAATTCCTCTATTTTCCGACGTAAATCTTCTCTGGCGTTCTTGGATATCAGCTCCATATAATTATTCGAAACTGTTTCCATGATAAGCAAGTTGCTTCCGAACAATTTAACAACATTATCCACATAAGACCTGGCTTCACCCATCTTATTATTTTTACTATCAAAATCGATAATAGAAAAATATAAAATAGGATATTGATATTGAGGATTATATTTCTGCCAGATAATCCCTCTTTGTAAAACATTATATGCATCATCGTTATGCCCTATTTTTTCCTGCATACGGGCTATCTGAATATACATAAGCAAATTTTGAGGTTCATTAGCCAGAATTTTCTGATATTGAATAAGAGCGTTAGGATAATCTCTTTTTACTCTGTACTCATAAGCTTTCAATGCAGGGTCAATGATTTCTATATTAGCTGAGTCAACCAGCGGTTTTAACCACCTGCGTACAGCCTCGCCCTGTTTCTCTTGCAATATCTGGTTTTCGATATCTTTTTCAGTCACTCCGGCAGGAATTTCCTTGTCTTTCCTTTCCAGGACCTGAATGATATGGTATCCGAATATTGTTTTTATAGGACCGGCGATATCTCCGGGCTTCATTTTGTATAACTGCTTCTCAAACTCCTGAACCATCTGGCCCCGGCTTATCCAACCAAGGTCGCCACCTTTATCAGCGGTAAGTTTGTCGTCCGAATATTTCTTGGCAATTTCAGCAAATTTATCTCTGTTGGCCAGAACCATTTCATAAATGGATTCGGCCTTTTTAAGAGCTTTTATGTCGGAGCTGACATTACTTGCGTTTTGTGTTGTCTCTTCATCTTTTATCAAAATATGCCGGGCATGCACTTCTGTAAATGCCATCTTTTTGTCTATATCGGTTACAGTAGCTCTGGAAGAAATACCATTAACAAATTTAGCTACCATTATTTCTTCACGCTGTTCCTTTTTAAAGTCATTCCACGGTATTTTCCTTTCAATAAGGATCTTTTTCAATTCCCTTGCATTCTTCAACTGATACATTTTGGCAATCTGGTCTATCCTGTAATTTATTTCTTGAGGGAAAGCCCTTATCCCCTGCTTCTTAGCTTCATCGAGCATTACCATAAAAGAAATTGTTTTCTGCAAAGCATCATAGCGATAAAAGTCGACTACATCCGGATCAAGGAGTATCCTTCTGTCTGCCGGAACGGCCGAAAAAAATTGATTAAGCTGACGATAAAAACGGCTTTCATCCACGGGTTCGCCGTTAACCATGGCGATTTTAGATATTTTGACATTTTCTTTTTTATTTCCGGACTTATTATTTCTATTAAAAAAGGAAAACGCACCGAAACTGAATAAAGACACAACAAATAATAAAACAGTCACCATTACTATTTCTCTTGCTCTTGTTCTCATAAATTCTAACACTATCAAAACCTCCTTCTTATGTTGATCGTCTTAAAATAGCTTTTAATAATTTTTTTATGGAAAGAAAACTGCCGATAATTCCAATAAATAATCCCAGACAGATCAGAAATATATCCAATGTTACCAGATTAAAATTCTTCAGAAACACACTCATGAAAGGAAAAGCGTTCTGAACTTTTATACTTATATAGCTATATATAGCATCAACAGCTACAACTGCTGCCAGCGAGCCAAGAAGACCTATTATCAGGCCTTCGATAATAAATGACCATTTAATGAAGCTATTAGTAGCTCCGACCAGTTTCATAATCTGCACTTCATTTCGTTTGGCTAGAATAGTCAGGTTGATTGTATTTATTGTTATTAACAAAGTAACAATAAGTAAAAAACCAACCAGCGAAAGGCCCACATAATTGAATATTTGCACGATTTTTCTCAGTTTGCTGACTACTTCCCTCCCATAACGTACTTCCTGCACACCGTCTATGAACCTGAGTTCTCTTACTATACGCTCTATCTGTTCTGTGGAATTCAACCTCAGCACAAATGAATCAGGTAAAGGATTATTCAACACCAGGCTGACAATATCGTCCTGATATTGGAACTTGCTTTTAAGTTTATTCCAGGCTGATTCCTTGGAAACAAATTCGTAATTCTTTATCCCGGCTATTGATGTAATCTGTTCCTGTACCTTGGATATACCTGAAGAAGTGATGTCTTTATTTAAATAAATAGTCACGCTTAAATTATTGCTGATACCTCCGAATAAAGTGTTCAGATTAATAAATAAAAGGATAAAAGACGCCAGCATTACCAGCGAGACCATTATAGTCATTATAGAAATTACAGCCATGAGCATATTTTGCCGCAGAGAAATAAACGATTCTTCAAAGAAAAACTTGATAATTCTAAGATTCATGATAACTTCCTAATTGTTCATCCCTGATAATATTACCTGCATGTAAAGCCACAACCCGTTTTCTCATCAGGTCTACAACCGTCTTGTCGTGTGTGGCTACAACGATTGTTGTCTCAGCCTGATTAATCTTCTTGAGTATCTGCATTAATTCCCAGGAAGAATCTGGGTCAAGATTACCCGTCGGTTCGTCAGCCAGCAGAATTGTAGGTTTATTAATGATCGCTCTGGCCAGACAAGCCTTTTGTTGCTCGCCGCCGGAAAGTTGATGGGGGTAACAATGCAGTTTGCTCTCCAGCCCCACCAGGCTGATAACACTTTCTATTTTTTCCCGGACAACTTTCTTTTTTTCACCCTGTATCTTTAAAACAAAAGCCAGGTTCTCATATACAGTCCGATATAAAATCTTAAAATCCTGAAAAATAACCCCGATGTTCTTACGCAATTTTGCTACCTGGTTTTCATTAAAATCATGCGTATTGATCTTGTCTATGTAAACACTGCCGGAGTCTGGAAGTTCATCACGCATTACAAGCTTTAATAATGTGGTTTTCCCCGCACCGGTAGGACCAACCAGGAACACAAACTCATCCTTGCAAATATGCAGATTAATCCTGTTTAAGGCATTAAAATTTTTATTATAGGTCTTTGTTACGTTGCGTAACCTTATCACTTACGGGCCAATACCTTTTTTACTTTATTAATAATACCGTTAACATTAAGATTATGCTTGGTAAGAAGATCGTCCGGCTTACCACTTTCCCCGAAAACTCCTTCTATTCCCAGCATTTCAACAGGCACGGGATGATGTTTTACCAGAATCTCAGCCACTGCGCTACCCATGCCACCCAAAATCGAGTGTTCCTCAACCGTAACTGCAGCTCCTGTTTTTTTCGCCATTTTAACAATAGTGTCCATATCGATAGGGCTGATACAGGAAACATTTACCACGCTGGCGAAAATCTTTTCTTTTTTCAGTTCTTCTACGGCTTCCAAAGCTTTTGATACCATGATACCGCAGACAAAAATTGTGACATCTTTTCCTTCGGTCAAAACTTTATTTTTCCCTAATTCAAACTGATAGTCTGTCCCTTTAAAAATAAGGGGGGTGTTACTGCGACTCATCCGGATATAAAACGGGCCGTTAACTTTTGCTGCCAAACGTACCATTTGCGCGGTTTCTATGGCATCGGCAGGAACCAAAACATTCATGTATGGGATTGCTCTCATTATAGAAATATCTTCCAGTGCTTGATGTGTAGCTCCGTCTTCTCCTACTGTTATACCTGCGTGTGTCGCACCTATTTTCACATTAAGTCTGGGATAGGCAATAGAATTACGGATTTGTTCCCAGGGACGACCGCTGATAAACATGGCAAAAGAACTCGCAAAAACAATCTTCCCCATAAGTGACAGACCGGCAGCCATTCCGATACAGTTTTGCTCAGCAATACCTGCGTTAAAAAACCTGTCTGGGAATTCTTTAGCAAACCAGCCTGTACGCGTAGAGCTTGATAAATCAGCGTCCAATACAACAATATCAGGATTCTCTTTACCTAGTTCCACCAAGGTTTTACCATAATAATCACGTGTGCCGGCTAATTCTGTCATCCGATTTTACCCCTGGTTTCCTTAATTTCCTGCTTGGCTTTAACCAATTGTTCATCAGTACAGGGAGCACCATGAAAACAGAGTTGATTTTCCATAAAAGAAACACCTTTACCCTTTACCGTATTGGCAATAATAACACAGGGCTTACCCTTTATTTTTTCTGTTTTTTCAAGTGTAGATACAATTTCCATTATATTATGGCCGTCAACTTCAAACACCTGCCAGCCGAAAGACGCCCATTTATCCGCCAAAGGATCAATATTCATAATATCTTTAGTTGAACCGTCAATCTGCAGCTGATTCTTATCAACAAAAATTACCAGATTGTCTAATTTAAAATGACTAGCCGCCATTGCTGCTTCCCAGACCTGACCTTCCTGACATTCACCGTCCCCTAATACCCCATAAATTCTATTCTTTTTTTTATTTAACCTTAACCCCAACCCCATACCTACCATTACCGAAAGGCCCTGGCCAAGTGATCCTGTTGTCATTTCTATTCCAGGCAAACTGCGTCTGTCAGGGTGGCCCTGTAACTTACTGCCGAGCTGACGCAGTGTTTTTAAATAATCCAAAGGAAAAAAGCCTCGTTCGGCCATTGCGGCGTATTGTGCGGGAGCCGCATGCCCTTTGGCTAAAACGAAATAATCCCTCTCTTCCCATTTAGGATTTTTGGGATCCAGTTTCAACCAGTAAAAATATAAAGTTGAAATTATTTCGGCAATGGACAATGAGCCCCCCGGATGTCCGGATTTTGCGGCGCATGTCATATCCAGCACATGGCTGCGAACAATACAGGCTTTAGTCAGAATTTCATGAATCTCATCTTTTGTTATCATAATTAACTTGGTTTTATAAATATTCTTCTCAGATCAAAATAGGTCACATAAATAATAAATAAAAGCAGAATCAAGGCGCCTATATAATTTAATCTGTTAATAATCTCCGGCTTAACAACCTTTCCTAAAACCTTTTCAATATTCAATAATAATATCCTGCCGCCATCCAGGGCCGGAAAAGGAAACAGGTTCAGAATCGCCAGATTAATGCTTAATATAACAATGAACCTGAATAAAAAGGTCACTCCATAGTTTACCATTTCTCCTGTTAAACTGACAATTCCCAAAGGCCCGGCTACCTGATCCATGCTTACATGCCCGGTAAAGAACTGTTCAAGGCCGTAAAGCGTCATCAGGCTGATGGAATTGAACTCTTTTACACCTTCTTTTAAGGAAAAGATTAAAGAATATCGATTAATTAACATCGGTTGTAATTTTATTCCCACGAAGTATATTTTATCCTTTTCGTGATAAGAAGGATTAAGCAAAAATTTTATCTCACCGTTGTTCCTCTGCACAATAAATTCCAGCGGCTGACCTTTTGAGGATCTGATAAGTTTTACCACCTGCTCTCCATCACTTACAGCCTGACTGTTTACTTTGAGAACTTTATCACCTTCCCGCAAGTCCATAGCCTGAGCCGGGGTATTGGCAATCACTTTTTCTATTCTTGTGCTAAGCCCTTCCATTTTGCCGAAAAAAAACAGCAATAAAAACAGCAATAAAAAACCGAAAATCAGATTCGATATTGAACCTGCAGCCAGAACCAAAGTTTTCTGCCAGTAGTTTAAACGTTCATAACTTTCTTCCGGTCTATATTGCTCTTCAGGTAAGCTACTATCAATTCCGGCCAGACGTACAAATCCTCCGAACGGAAAGAAGCGCAAGGAAAATTGAGTATCATTAAATCTTTTTTTTAGGAAAACAGGACCGAACCCGATAGAATACTCAAAAACCTTTACCTTAAATAATCTGGCTATAAAAAAATGGCCGCCCTCATGGACAAGAATTAAAACCGAAATTAATAATAGAGCTATAATAACTGTAATCATAATTAATCCTTTAAAAAAATATCCAGAAGATCACTACCCTTTTCAACCGTCCAATTGCTAGCTTGGGCATCTTTTTCAGTAAATCTTTGCTGTGTGACATTTTCCACATTGTCCGAATGATATATTAAAAACGGTACCGGATCTCGACCATGTGTTTTCAATTCAATCGGAGTATTATGATCAGGAAGTAATAAAATTGCCAAATCTTTTTTACTATATAATTTCAGGATGGTTCCTAGAACTTCCTCATCTATTTTTTCAATAGCTTTTATCTTTAATGGCAAATCCCCCATATGGCCGGCCTCATCAGCTGCTTCAATATGAATAAATACAATATCATGGTCTTCCAATGCCTTTAAAGCATAGATGGCTTTACCTTTAAAATTAGTATCTATAAAACCGGTTATACCTGGCACCTGAACGTAATCCATTCCCACGGCAAAACCTATACCTTTTATCAAATCTACAGCCGAAATAACCGCACCGCTCAAACCATAGCGTTTTTTAAAGCCCGGCAGCTTCATTTTTTTGCCCTCACCCCATAACCAAACCATGTTTGCCTTACATTCCCTATGCTGAGGCAAATAGTCTTCCTTTATGACCTTTTCGGCATCATTCATAATCTTCCTTATTAATTCCGAACCTTCCCCGACAGGTAAATAATTATCAATCTGCTGTCCCGTAATATCATGAGGTGGTGTTGTTTTCAGTTTGACTTTCTGGTTTTTTATTAATAAAAGATTGCGATAACTAACTCCATTTATAAATCTTATAGCAATATATTTATTCCCTAATTTTTTATTTAACAGGTCCATTATTTCTTTAGCGACTTTGGAGTCAATATGTTTAGCTGTAAAATCTATCATCTTATTATTTTCTATTTGTACCAGATTAGCCCTGAATATTATATCCGCAGGTTCCAGATTTATATTCTGGCTGATAGCTTCTATGGCTGCCCTGCCCGTATAATATTTTTCGGGGTCATAACCAAAAATAGCCAGATTGGCTACATCGCTACCGGCTGGAAGAGTGTCGGGAACATTTTTTACCAAACCCAGCTTGCCGTGTTTGGCCAAAAAATCCATATTTGGGGTTTTTGCCAATTCCATTGAGGTCTGGTTATGGTAATCTTTAAGAGGCCAACCGGACATGCCGTCAGCGATAATAACAAGAAATTTTTTCATGTGTTACAAATCATTGACAAATTTTTTAATTCTTTTCAGCGCTTCTCTCAAGTCTTCCATACTGGCTGCGTAACAGCAGCGTATAAAATAATCTATCCCTTCACCAAAGGCATTGCCGGGTACAACAGCCACATGAGCTTTTTGTAAAAGCTGCATGGCAAAATCCTCTGCTTTTAATCCGAATCGTTTTATATTGGGGAAAATATAGAAAGCTCCTTCCGGTTTAAGGACATCGAAGCCGATTTCCTTTAGACCGTTATAAAAAAAATTTCTGCGTTCTTCATAAGACCTGCGCATTTTTTCCATTTCCTTTTTTCCATTGCGCAATGCTTCTACTGCCGCATACTGAGCCATTATGGGAGCACACATTGTATTATATTGATGAATTTTAACAGCCTGACTTAAGACATCTTTTGGACAAGCCATATAACCTATGCGCCATCCGGTCATGGCATAGGCTTTGGAAAAACCGTTTAATAATATCAAGTTATCTTTGATATATGTGGAGGCTGAAAGCGGTTGTCCCTCATAAATTAATTCGCCGTAAACTTCATCGGATAACAGCCATAAATCTTTCTCTTTGACGATTTTAATGATATCCTGCAACTGTTCTTTGGAAATCATAGCTCCGGTCGGATTGTTAGGATAACAAATCAATATGGCTTTTGTTTTGGGTGTAAGATGCTCCAGAATTTGTTTCTTTGTCAGAATAAACCCTGTTTCACTTGTATCCACAGGTACCGGTAATCCACCAGCTAATGTAACCAAGGGTTGATAACAGACGAAATTAGGCACCGGAACAATAACCTCGTCACCATCATTAAGAATAGTACGCAGGGCTACATCTATTCCTTCGGACACACCCACTGTTATTAATACTTCATTATCCGGATTATAATCAGCCTGGAAACGTTTATGAAGATAATAAGCAATTTCTTTGCGCAGCTCCATTATACCCAGGTTGGAAGTATATGATGTTTGGCCTTTTTCCAGGCTATAGATGGCCTGCTCTGTTATATGCCAGGGTGTAGAAAAATCCGGTTCGCCCACACCAAGAGAAATAATATTTTCAGCATTTAATACCAGATCAAAAAATTTTCGAATACCTGAAGGCTGAATGCTTTTTACTTTTTCTGATAACGAACGCATCTTAAAAAGTAATATTCAGGCGCTGTGATTTTTCTTCGTCCTGGCCCATTACTATACCGTTTTCTTTATATTTTTTCAGCAGAAAATGTGTAGCTGTAGAGAGCACATTCCCGAGAGGTGAAAGCTTGCCGGAAACGAATCGGGCAATATCTTTCAAAGAATCTCCCTTGACCACTACCAGAAGGTCATAAGCACCGCTCATCAGGTAAATGGATTGTACTTCGGGAAACTTCTGCAAACGTTTGGCTATATTGTCAAAACCTTTGTCCCTTTCCGGTGTAACCTTAACTTCTATAAAAGCTATGACTGTATCGTCACCGTTAACTATTTCATCATTAACAATAACGGAATATTTCAGGATAACATTTTCTTTTTCCAGTTTGGCAATCTCAGCTTTTACCTTTTTCTCTGCTACATTCAGCATACTGGCAATTTCTTTGGGTGTTAAACGGGAATCATTTTTTAATATATCCAGAATTTTATTTTTCATAGTTACCTCTTTATAAACCTATAATTTTAATAATTTCCTTAATAGAATTTTTTACTTTTATCGGCTTTGATGATTTTAATATAGCATTATCCGGGTCTTTTAGTCCATGACCTGTCAGGGTGCAGACTATTATATCCCCATCTCTGAACATCTCTTTTTTAGTAAGTATTCCGGCAACAGAAGCAGCCGAAGCCGGCTCGCAAAAAACGCCTTCTTTTTCTGCTAAAAGCTTGAAAGCATCAAGTATTTGCTCATCTGTAACAATATCAATAAGCCCTCGGGATTCGTCTCTTGCTGCCACTGCTTGTTTCCAGCTTGCGGGGTTCCCGATACGAATCGCCGTAGCCACAGTTTCCGGTTTTTCTACTACTCTTCCCAGCACAATCGGGCAAGATCCCGCGGCCTGAAAACCCAACATTTTAGGTAAATTTTTAGATTTCCCCGCAGCTTTGTATTCATTGTAACCTTTCCAGTATGCGGTAATATTGCCGGCATTGCCTACTGGCAAGGCATGATAGGTGGGAGCTGTCCCCAGAGAATCAATAATCTCAAAAGAAGCGGTCTTCTGGCCTTCGATACGATAAGGATTTATGGAATTAACCAGCTCAATCGGATATTTTTCAGTTATATCACGCACTGCATTAAGAGCATCATCAAAATTGCCGGCAATTTCCAGCACAAGAGCGCCATGCATCATAGCCTGCGCCAGTTTACCCAGAGCAATTTTACCTTCCGGAATAAGCACTATACATTTAATATTAGCTCTGGCTGCATAAGCAGAAGCAGATGCTGATGTATTTCCTGTAGATGCACACATAACCGCTTTCATTCCGCGTTCAACCGCCTTGGTTATAGCCATAGTCATTCCTCTGTCTTTAAAAGAACCTGTGGGATTTAATCCTTCGTATTTGAAAAGAATCTTTACTTTTTTTCCAATGAGTTCAGGAAGATAAACAGCCGGTATCAGTGGAGTATTACCTTCCAGCAAAGTAACAACCGGCGTATTGTCCGAAACCGGTAAAAACTTGCGATACTGCTCTATAACACCTTGCCACATGTGCTTAATTGTAAGGGAAAATGCCTGAAAGTTAAAGTGGTTAATTTCCAATATTACTGAATGAACATAGCGTCCCCAAAACTATAAAAATGATACTTTTCTTTTATAGCTTTTTGATAAGCCTGCAACACAAAATCTCTACCTGCGAAGGCGAAAACCATGGCCAGCAAAGTAGATTTGGGCAGATGGAAGTTGGTAATAAGCGCGTCCACAACCTGGAATTCATATCCCGGTTTAATAAATATATTTAATCTTCCGCTTCCCGGCTCCAGCTTGTTATTAACATTGCATACTCCCTCTAATAGTCTTACAACTGTTGTCCCTACCGCAACAACACGTTTCCCTGAATTTTTTGTCTCTTTAATAAGCCGTACGGTTTCTTTAGAAAGCTCGTATCTTTCCGAATGCATATAATGGTCAGAAATATCAGGAGAGCTCATGGGTTTGAATGTACCTAACCCTACATAAAGAGTGCCGCTGGTTGTACGTACACCCTTAACTTTAATTTTATCAATTAATTCTGCAGAAAAATGTAGTCCTGCCGTTGGTGCCGCAACCGCTCCGTTTCTGGCGGCATAAACAGTCTGATATCTTTCTTTATAATAATCTTTTCTTTTCGCGTCATAACTAATATATGGAGGTAAAGGTATTTCTCCTATCCGTTCGATTATATCCAGCGGATTTCTGTTAAATTCCACCCAGCGTAATCCTTCGCCCAGATTCTTGATAATTGTTGCCGTTAATCCCAAAGAAAATTTTACTTCTGTTCCAATCTTTAATCTTTTGGCAGGTTTAACCAATACTTCCCAGCAATTATTATCCAGGTCTTCCAGAAGGAATAATTCGATTTTTGCTCCAGTATCTTTCTGTCCAAACAATCTGGCCGGTATTACACGGGCATCGTTAAATACCAACAAGTCTCCTTTATTTAAAAAATCTTCAATGTTGTGGAATACAGCATTTAAAATCTCGCCTTTCTTTCTGTTCAACACCATCAAACGAGAATATTCTCGTCTCGGAGCTGGCGTCTGTGCAATCAGTTCAGGGGGTAGATTATAATTAAAATCTGAAAGTAACAAGTTAAACTATTTGAGGGATCTTTTCAGAATTACCGTAAATGTCGACCCTTTACCCTCTTCACTTTCCACCTTTATCTCTCCATGATGCAACTCGACGAGTTTTTTGGCAATGGGCAGTCCAAGACCAGCACCGTCATAAGCTTTAGATATTGAGTTGTCAACTTGTCTGAATTTATCAAAAATTATGCCGATGTCCTCTTTTTTAATACCGATACCTGTATCGGTAACCTGAACAATAACACTGGTTTTATTGGCTGACAGACTTATTTCCACCTTACCTTTTTTAGTAAATTTTATGGCATTGGAAAGCAAACTGTTAAATACGTTTCTGATTTTGGTCTCATCTACCTTAATCTCGAACATTTCCGGAGACACCTTCTTATCAATATCCAGACTCAATTTTAACTTTTTTTGCTCGGCCTGAATTTTTATTTGACTGGTAAGCTCTTCCAGCATATCCTGGATATTTACTGATTGCAGTTGAAGTTTTGTGTGTCCCGAATCAATTTCCGTTAAATTCAACAAATCATTAATAATTTTTAAAAGAGACAGGCTGTTTTCCTGAGCAATCTGCAGAAAACTTCTCTGTGTCAGCGGTATATTATGATAATTTAAAACCACATCCAAATAACCGATAATACTCGTTAATGGAGTCCTTAATTCGTGGGAAATATTCTGCAGAAATTGGGTTTTAAGCACATCCAGCTCCATTAATTCCTTATTTTTGGTTTCCAATTCGCTATAAGCGTCATTCAGAGCTTTAGTTTTATCAGCAACAATAGTCTCAATATTTTCAATATAATGTTTGAGATTTTCTTCCAGTCTTTTTTTCTCGGAAATATCAAAAATCAGAAGAAGACGTTCATCATCTATTTTATTTAGAAAACATTCATATTTATTGCCGAGAATATCTTCATCCTCAAAAATATAAGTTTCGAAAGTAGCGTCCATAACTTTTTTGAAATAAAATTTGTCGCTGTCCTTTTCCTTGAGAAACCCTATCTTATTATCTTTGGTAAAACGGCTCAAGGCCCATTTGTTTTGAAAAATCACCTTATGATCATTATCCATAATTATTACACCGACTGCCGGCGTATTTACAATTGACTCCAAACGGTCGTTTTTTTCTTTAAGGCTGTGGGTAAGAACCTTTAATTTATCGATCATGTCATTAAAAGCTGAAGCCATTTTTTCAAATTCGGTATTGGCTTTAATGTTCACTTTTTGAGAAAAATCACCCTGTTCCAGATATTTAACGGCCTTCATGAATGATCTAAGCGGATTAGCCACGTTCCTTGAGAAAAAAATCAAAAGCATACCAAAACCGAAGACCAGAAAAAATACAATTATGACTATATAGTACATAAGCAATCGCTCATAATTTTTTGTTCTCTGATTAAACGCTTCGGACGTGCTTTGATATTCATTTTCGGAAAGCTTGTCTATTGAAAACATCATTTTACTTTCCAAATTTTTAATTTTTTCTACAATCTGTTTTTGTTCAGTTGTATCCTGTGTATCAAAAAGCCGGTCGGACATATCCTTTACTTTTACATAAACCTGATATTCGTATAAAAAAATCTTTCTTATAGAAGTAGACTGAATAAGTTTGTTCAGCATGGACTCAAATTGAGAATCAAGAATATGGCTCAGGCGAATATATTTTTCCTTAATTTTCATATCTTTTTCCGAAGAATATTCATATATCAAAGAAAAAGATTGAGCCAGAGTGGTTCTGAAGTTCTGGAGGTTCTGATTGTTAGCGGAATAAAACTTCAATTGTTTGTCATACTCATGATCCCTCTGGATATTAATAAAAAGGTACCCGGCCATTACAACCAGCAATAGAAAAAAACTGAAAAGTATGACAGTTGACTTTAATCTAAATGAATTCATAGTTTTGAACATATTAATATTATATTTAGATATACTTAAAAAGCAATGCTCGGTTATGGCTAAAACGTCCGCAAATTAAGCATTAAAGGCAGCCAGAACATAATTTGTAATAGATATTAAACTAATAAGGGAAAATTTGTTTTAAACTTCATCAGATTTACAAAGATACAATCATTCTCTTCTTAAAGAGTATTTACAGCTGACCTGGCTTCTCCGCCATTCAAGACATCGCGCACCTGTTCGACAACATCGATAGCTACATTTTCCTTGGCTTCTTCTGTGGCTGCCCCGATATGCGGTGTTGTGATAATATTTTTGACTCCCAATAAAACATTATCGGGTTTTATGGGTTCTTCTTCATAAACGTCGACAGCGGCTCCTTTTACTATACCGCTTTCTACAGCTTCTTTCAGGTCCTGCTCCACGATAATCCCACCCCGGGCACAGTTTATGATATACACACCTTTTTTCATAATCCTAAACTTTTTTTTATCAATCATGTGCTGTGTTTCTTTGGTTTTGGGAATATGAAAAGTAATATAATCGGCCTGGGACAGCACTTCGTCCAGCGGGTAAATTTTAATGCCAAGCTGTTTCAAATATTCTTCGTTAATATATGGATCAAAGCCCATAATTTGCATACCCATACATTGAGCATAACTGACTACTCTGCGGCCGATCTTTCCCAAACCTATTACCCCTAATTTTTTACCGAAAAGCTCTACTCCTGTAAACTCGCCCCTCTTCCATTCACCTTTCTGCATACTGTTATGCGCGAAAGGAATATTTCTGGTAATGCCCAGCAGTAAAGCTAAGGAATGTTCTGCCGCGGCGATTGTATTGCCTTCCGGAGAATTTACTACAATGATACCTTTTTTAGTTGCTGCCGGGATATCGATATTATCCACCCCAACACCGGCGCGACCAATAATTTTCAGGTTGTTGGCAGCTGCTAAAATCCTGGCTGTTACCTTTGTTTCGCTGCGTACCAAAAGAGCTTCATAGTTATTGATTATTGCTGTGAGTTCATCTTCGGAAAGTCCGGGTTTAACATCAACTTCAAACTGATCTTTTATTAAATCGATTCCCTTGGAAGATAACTTGTCACTGACCAGAATCTTCTTTTTCGCCAATGTTAGAATTCCTTTTTCGAGAAACTATCGTTTACGATATTGAGTCATCTTTCGAGCTTTTTTCTTACCGTATTTCTTTCTTTCAACTATCCTTGAATCTCTGGTCAAAAGACCTTCTGTTTTTAAAATACGATGATATTCTTCAGAAATTCCATCAAGAACTTTGGCGATACCATACATTAAAGCCTCTGATTGGCTCTGCGGACCGCCACCCTTAACGGTTGCCATAATATCGTATCTTCCCTGAGTATTGGTAAGGATGAGAGGTTTTATCACTTTTGCTTTAGAAGAAAATGCTACATACATATCTTCCAGTTTTTTATCATTTACAGTTACCTTGCCGTTACCTGAAACTACCCAAACTCTGGCAATGGATGTTTTCCTTTTCCCTGTTGCGTAGTATCTTGCTTTTTCTTTTTTCTCTGTTTTTGCTTCTTCAGCCATAAATACACTCCTTATTTATATGCCATCTCTAGCTTTTTTGGCTTCTGGGCCATATGATTGTGCTGATCACCTTTAAATATATGTAACTTTGTAATCATCGCTCTTCCGATCCTGCCTTTAGGTAACATACGTTTAACGGCCATGTATATTAATCTTTCCGGTTTTTGTTCCAGCAATTCCGCATAAGTTTGACTTTTTATTCCGCCAGGATAACCTGTATATCGGTAATATGTCTTTTCAACATTTTTCTTGCCTGATATTTTAATTTTATCGGCATTTATTACTATTACATAATCACCGGCATCCACACTTGGCTGAAATGTAGCCTTATGTTTTCCCCTTAAAATAGCTGCGATTTGTGACGACAAACGGCCTAAATATTGTGATGTTGCGTCAATAAGCAACCATTCCTTTTTCAGGTCATCTTTTTTTGTATAATATGTATCAAATTTGTTTCTCATTACTTCCTCACTTCCTACCTTTGTAACCGATCTCGCTCAGGAACAGTGCTTTTGCAGGAGCCGGCGGCCATTTGTAAGTCAACTTTCCGTCTACTATCTGCTTAAACTGTTCAAGCGACAATTTTTTATTATTTACCTCCAGCATCAGTCCGATTGTCTTTCTTACCATATGCTGCAGAAAACTGTTTGCATTTATCGCAAATCTATAGGCTGTTTTTTTATAGCCTAAAAAGTCCAATGTCGTTTTTTTTAAATCAGCTTTATTGATAATTCTTTTAGTGTTCTTATATTGTTTGGCTTCAGTACATAAATTCCTGCAATCTTTAATCCCTGCCAAACTCTCAGCGCACTCTTGCATCAGATCAAGCTGAATATTTTGCACGTATAACAGATACCGATCCAAAAAAATATTCTGTTTTCCTTCATACATCCAGTATTCATATTCACGAAACAACGCATCTCTTCTTGGATCAAAAGTGCTGTGTGTTTCTTCTATATCAATTACTAACGGAAAACCTAATTTTTTGTTAATTATTTGTTTTAATGGTTCAAGAGGAATTTTACCCTCATCGTTATAAACTACAACCTGACATTTGGCATGCACACCTCTGTCTGTCCTTCCCGCGTATTGTACTTTAATGGGACGTTTATAAAGTTTGTGGATAGCTGTTTCAATCAGTTCCTGGATCGTCATCACATTTTTTTGTCTCTGAAAACCAAAAAAAAGACTTCCATCATACTGGATTGAAAGCTTTATTGTCCTCATTTCTGGATCAATATAAAATTATACTAATTCAAGTACTGATACACTCGAAGCATCGCCCCGACGTATCCCATATTTCAGTATCCTGGTATAACCACCGTTTTTGTCCTGATACTTGGAAATTATGTCTTTAAAAATCAATGTCACCATTTTTCTGTCAGCAAGCATTTTAAATACTTCTCTTCTGGCGTTCAGGTCATTTTTTTTCGCTTTGGTAATGATCCTGTCAACATATTTACTTATCTCTTCGGCACGTCGAGCAGTAGTCTTTATCTGCTTAAAAGTGAATAATGCTTTAGCCCCGTTTTTAATTAAGGCCATCCTTTGATCTGTAGGCAATCCTATTTTATCGTTACTTTTTCTGTGTCTCATTGTTTACTCCAATTATTAATCGTCTTTCAATTTCAAGCTATACTGAGCCAATTTTTCGTTTATCTCATCAGCTGATTTTTTACCGAAATTTTTAATTTTCATCAAATCCTTCATCGGTCTCTGGATAAGCTCTGATACTTTGGAAATACCGGCTTTACGCAGACAGTTAGAAGATCTGGCAGATAATTCCAAGTCCTCAATTGTCAAATCCATGTCCACATTCTGTTGAGAAGACTCTTTCTTTTTTTCTTCTTCCTTCATCAAAGGAACAATATGCTTGTAATCGGTAAATAAACTAAAACTGTCTATCAATATCTTTGAAGACTCTTCAATTGCGTCTTCTGCACTCATGCTGCCGTTTGTCCATATCTCCATTGTCAACTTGTCCAGGTCAGTCCTGTTCCCTACTCTGGTTGCTGTGATATTGTGATTTACCTTTAAAACAGGTGAAAAACTGGAATCGACAGGTATTGTTCCAACCGGCATATTCTCAAAATGGTTCTGATCGGCCAGACGATAACCTGTTCCTTTTTCAATCCTTAGTTCCATTTTTACATGAACTTTATCCGCTGTAATAGTAGCAATCTGGTGATCTTTATTGATTATTTCAATCTCAGCGTCATGCTGTATATCCTTAGCTGTAATTACACCTTTCTTTTTTACATCTATTTTCACTGTTTTAGGTGTAGTAGAATGAGATTTAATAACCAATGTTTTAATATTCAGTATTATATTCAATATATCTTCTTTTACACCTTCAATTGCGCCGAACTCATGCAAAACTCCATCAATTCTTAATGCGGTAACTGCGGCACCCTCTAAAGAAGAAAGAAGCACCCGACGCATAGAATTTCCAAGTGTTACACCATATCCTTTGTCTAAAGGATCCATAACAACTTTGGCATAATTTCCATCATTACTTTTTGTTACGTCAACCTTAGTATTTAATTTCACGTCTAAGTAGCCTCCTTATTTATATTTTATCTTGAATAAAATTCAACGATAAATTGTTCATTCACAGGGACATCCAGTTCATCTCTGGTCGGCACTTTTGTATACGTAAAACTGTTGCCGGTGAAATCACTTGTTACCCAACTGGGAATATTTTTCTTTTTTGCTTTTTCCAATAATGTTTCAAACTTTTTCAACGACTTTTCTTTTATGGTAACTACATCATTAATTTTAAGAATGTAGGAAGGAATATCTACCTTTTTCTTGTTAACCATAAAATGGCCATGTCGAACCATAAGCCTTGCCTGCATACGAGTATCAACTACACCGCTGCGGAAAACGAAATTATCCAGTCTGCTTTCCAGAATTTGCAAAAACTCTTCTCCGGTGTCTCCATGCATCCGATTTGCCTGTTCGTAGTATTTACGCATCTGGCTTTCACTAACATAGTAAAAACGTTTTGCCTTTTGTTTTTCTCTTAAACGGATACCATACTCCGATAATTTTATTCTGGCTAACGGTCCATGCATTCCAGGAGGATAACTCCTTCTGGCTATTGAACATTTAGGAGAATCACATTTGTCACTTTTTAAATATAACTTGATGCCTTCTCTTCTGCACAGCTTACAAGATGGCCCCTTATACAAACCCATATTCTACTGCTCCTTTCTACCTCTATACCCTTCTACGCTTAGGAGGCCTGCAGCCATTATGCGGAATAGGTGTAACATCTTTAATAGATATAACGTCAATACCGGCAGCCTGAATTGCTCTGATAGCCGTCTCACGACCTGGGCCGGGACCTTTGACTAACACATCAACTTGCATGACTCCGTTTTCTCTGGCAATAAGCGCCGCTTTTTCCGCAGCTGATTGAGCTGCAAACGGCGTACCTTTTTTTGAACCCTTAAAACCGACTCCACCTGCGCTGCACCAGGAAACTACATTCCCTTCCAAATCGCAAATAGAAATAATTGTATTATTAAAATTGGAACTGATATGCGCAATACCTTGCGATACGTTCTTTTTAACTTTCTTCTTACGTCCGGTAGCTTTCTTTTTCTCCGCCATGGAATTAACCTCTCTCCTCTTCTTTTATTTTCTCTTGCCTGCGACAGTTCGACGAACGCCTCTTCTGGTCCGTGCGTTGGTTTTTGTCCTTTGACCTCTTACAGGTAAATGTTTTTTATGTCTGATACCACGGTAACATCCAATCTCCATCAATCTTTTAATATTCATGGAAATATCTTTTCTCAAATCACCTTCAATTGTAAACTTTTTTATTTCATCTCTTATTTTAACAATTTCGCCTTCAGTTAAATCCTGAGCTCTGACATCATAGCTTATATTTGTAGCATCCAGTATTTTTCTACTTGTAGTCGGCCCTATTCCGAATATATAGGTTAACGCAACTTCTATTCTCTTATTCCTCGGTACATCAACTCCTGCGATTCTTGGCATAGCTTCCTTCCTTATCCTTGTCTTTGTTTGTGTTTTGGGTTTTCACAAATAACCATTACGTTACCAAAACGTTTAATAATTTTACACTTCGGACAAATTTTCTTTACTGATGTTCTTACTTTCATAATTTCCTCTTTTAATTTCTACTTCGTTCTGTAAGTTATCCGACCTCTATTCAAATCATACGGAGACAACTCCACTTTCACTCTGTCTCCCAGAAGAATCCTTATAAAATTCTTTCTGATTTTACCGGATACGTGGGCCAATATTTCCTGCCCGGTTTCCAGTTTTACTTTAAACATTGCGTTGGGCAAAGCTTCCAGAATTTCGCCCTCAACCTCAATGACTTCTTTTGACATGATACTTCCTATTCCTTTTAAAACGGTTCCTAATTTTATCAGATATTGATTAGGTTGACAAACATTATTTTCTATCTACTACGCCGATGAGCATCTTTTGTATATCATCAATATTCTGCTCAGCATCAACTTCAAAAACAATACCTTTTTTCTGATAAAAATCCAGCAAAGGTTGAGTCTGTTTTAAATAAGTTTCGAAACGTCTTTTTACAGTTTCGGGCTTATCGTCATCCCTTACTATCAGCGGTCCTCCGCATAAATCGCAAATTCCCTCTTTTTTGGGGGGATTGTATTTGATATGAAAACTCGCCCCGCATTTGGGACAGGTTAACCTGCCGGACATCCGGTCCAGTACGCTTTCCAGGCTAATTTTAAAATATATTACACAATCAAAAGCAATGGCATTTTTTTCCAAGAATTCAGCCTGAGGTATTGTCCTGGGAAATCCATCCAATATAAATGGCGACCGTTCCAGGCTTTTCAGTTTGTTTACCACGATATTGTTCACTACTTCGTCAGGCACCAAAGCGCCCTTGTCCATAAAACTTTTAGCTTCAAGACCAAGTGGTGTCTTATCCTGAACTTCCTGCCTTAAAATATCGCCCATGGCTATATGCAAAAAATTGTACTTTCCAGCCAAATACTTGGCTTGAGTACCTTTCCCGGAACCAGGTGCTCCTAATAGTAAAATTTTAGTTTTCATATATCACCTTACCAGTTTTTCATATTTATTGGCTAATAATATTGTTTCAATTTGTCTGATAATATCATTGGCAACACCAACAATAATAAGCAGGGCTGTTCCGCCCAGGCCCATAAAGCTGGTTACGTGCGTAAAATTGGCTGAAACCATTGGAATTATTGAAATAACTGCCAAGAAAGTAGCCCCCACAAAGGTTAACCTGGATATAACCGAATCCAGATAATCGGCAGTCGGTTTGCCTGGCCTTACTCCTAATATAAACCCACCGTATTTCTTTATATTATCAGCAAGTTCTGTCGGGTTAAAAGTGATAGCAGTATAAAAATAAGTAAAGAAAAAAATCAAACCGGAGAAAGCAATCAGATAAAATACTGTTCCATAATTAATCCATTTATGCAAAAAAGTCATTTGAGGTATAAATTGCAGCAACATTATCGGCACTGAAAGCACTGATGAGGCGAAAATTATTGGGATTACGCCTCCCTGGTTTATTTTCATTGGAAGATATGTATTTTGACCTCCATACATTTTTCTACCTACTACTCTTTTAGCATATTGGACAGGAATATTTCGTTGAGCTTCCTGCACTACTACTATACCGATAATTACCAGCACTAACATGAAAACCAGTATAATGACATTGTAAATAGGTATTCCTCCCTTGATCAGGGTTATGGTATTGGCAATATAAGACGGCATGGCTCCGATTATACCCACGAAAATAATGATACTTCCGCCGTTTCCGATACCTCGCTCTGTAATCAGCTCACCCAGCCACATTACAAAAGTGGTCCCGGCAACAAGTGCTACTACTGTGAAAAGTAAAAAAGAATAAAAATTGAGATTTGGAAGTAATATACCTCTTAATCCTACAGTAATACCTATACTCTGAATAATAGCTATAAAAATAGTCAGATAACGTGTATACTGTTGAATCTTCTTACGTCCTGATTCGCCCTCTTCCTGTTGCATTTCTTTTAATGACGGATATAAAAAAGTCATAAGCTGCATGATAATAGAAGCGTTGATATAAGGGATAATACCCAAGGCGAATATGGAAAATCTTTTCAGAGCACCGCCTGAAAAAAGGTCCACAAAGCCCAGAAAGTCCCCACCACCGAAGATACTGGCGAGCTTGTTCATGTCCAGTCCATAAATAGGGATATGAATACCTATTCTAAAAATAAAAATAATTAATAATGTGAAACCTAATTTTTTTTGTAAATCTTCAATCTGAAAGATTCCAGAAAAATTACTGGCCATTAATAACCTCAGCGACACCGCCGGCTTTTTTTATTAATTCTTCTGCTTTTTTTGAGAAGAAGTCAGCGACAACATGAACTTTTTTTTCGAACTTTGCCGAAGCTAAAATTTTAATTTTTTTTGTTCCTTTGGGTACGATTTTATATGACTTTAATATTGTCAGATCTATTTTTTCCACATCAATTTTATTCAAAATGTTTAGGTTTATTGCTAAATAATCTTTTTGAGTAAAAGCTTTAAATCCCCTGATTTTGGGCAATTGCCTGTAAATAGGAGTTTGTCCTCCTTCGAAACCGGGACGTTTTAAACCACCGCTTCTGCTTTTTTGTCCTTTGCTGCCTTTACCAGAAGTTTTGCCCAAGCCGGAACTTTCTCCGCGCCCTACACGTGTTCTTTTTTTCTTGCTTCCTTTATAAGGTTTTAAATTTGCTAAATCCATTGCTGATATCTCCCTTTATACTATTAACTCACAAATCTTACACTGACATTTACACCACGACTTTTTTTAACGTCTTCCAGATTTTTTAATTTTGTCAGACCGTCAATTGTTGCATAAGCATTATTAATAATAGAAGATGCACCCTGAGACTTGGATACAACGTTATGGATACCGGCAAGTTCCAACACAAGACGAATAACGCCGCCCGCGATTACACCGGTACCTTTCGGGGCCGGTTTTAAAAATACTTTACTGGCGCCGAGTTTGCCAAGTACTTCATGGGGAATAGTACCATTTACTACGTTAACCTGAACCATCTTTCTTTTGGCTACATGTATTGCTTTTTTTATTGCGCTGGGAACTTCTGCGGCTTTGGCCACGCCAACTCCCACTTTACCTTGTCCGTCACCTACAACTACGGTAGCTCTAAAGGAAAGCTTCTTGCCGCCTTTTACTACTTTGGTTACACGTCTGATTTGTACTATTTTTTCTACAAAATCCCCTACCTTATGCTCCATATAATAACTCCTTCATTATCGGACTAGAATTCCAGCCCTTTTTTTCTGGCAGCCTCTGCTACAGCCTTTATACGGCCATGATAAATATGACCGGCTCTATCAAATACTACTTTTTTTATTCCCTTTTCCAGTGCTTGAGTGGCTATGAGTTCACCAAGCATATCCGCTACTTTTATATTACCTCGTCCCTTTTTTAAGGAAGCGCTGGAAATACCTATGAGGGTTTTCCCTGCGGTGTCATCAATAATCTGGGCATAAATATTCTTTAAACTTTTACTTACTACCAAGCGTGGTCTATCCGCCTGTCCTTTAATATCTTTTTTCAATTTAACCATTCTCTGCTCCTTGTCGGCTTATTGCTTCTTACCGGCTTTACCAGCTTTTTTTCGTACATGTTCATCAAAATAACGCACGCCTTTACCTTTATAAGGTTCAGGGCCTTTTAATTTTCTAATGTCAGCAGCAACCTGCCCTACGAGTTGTCTATCAATGCCTTTGACGGTAATTTTGGTATCGCCTTCGACTACAAAAGATATACCTTTAACAGGTTTTACTTCTACAGGATGAGAAAAACCTAAAGTAAGTCCAAGCCCTTCACCTTTTTTTTGTACGCGATAACCTACGCCAACCAATGACAGGCGTATCTCGTACCCATCCATAACACCTTTAATCATATTTCTGATTATGGAATTATATAAACCATGCTGCGTCTTAGCTTCTTTATCGTCTCCGCTTCTGGAAACCAGAATCTCAGTATCTGTTTTTGTAACACTTATTTTGGGCGAATGAATTTCTACGCTCAATTCACCTTTCGGTCCTTTAACCTTAACATTGCTACCTGTAATTTCCACATTAACTTTATCAGTAATGGGAATCGGTTTTTTTCCTATTTTTGACATTTAACCTTCAATCTCCTTATCTTACCAAATATAGCAGAGCACTTCTCCGCCAACGTTATTTATTCTCGCCTGTTTGCCCGTTAAAAGGCCTTTATTGGTTGATAATATGGATACGCCAAAACCATTTTTAACTTTATCTATTTTGCTCTTCTGGGTATAATCTCTTTTCCCAGGAGTGCTTCTGCGTATCATATCAGTAATTACAGACTGACCGTTATCATCATATTTCAAATAAACTTTTATACTTTTCTTGGCTTTATCTTCCTGAATTTCAAATTGGCTGATATAACCTTCTTCTTTCATTAACTTAACAATTTCCTTTTTAATATTGGAGAAAGGAATTATAACAATTTCTTTTTTTACTCTCCAGGCATTTTTCAGTATACAAATCATATCCGCTATTGGATCAGTAACGCTCATATTTTCCTCCCTTTAACTACCAGCTAGCCTTAGTAACGCCTGGCAATTTGCCTTGGGCGGCTAATTTTCTTAAACAAAGCCTGCATATTCCGAATTTTCTAATATGCGCACGTGAACGACCGCATAAATTGCATCGTCTTCTATATTGAATAGGTGTTTTCTTTTTTCTTTCATTTTTTACAACCATACAAAGTCTTGCCATTGATCAGTTCTCCTTTGTTCTTATTTTCTAAAAGGCATTCCTAATAATCTTAATAATTCTCTTGCTTCATCGGTATTTTCACAGGAAGTAACGAAAGTAATATTAAAGCCTCTTACTTTATCTACCTTATCATAATTTACTTCCGGGAATATTAATTGTTCTTTAATACCCAGAGTATAGTTAGCCTGCTTATCAAATGCTTTAGTAGATACTCCTCTGAAATCTCTGATTTTAGGAAGAACAAGATTGAATAGTTTGTTCATGAAGTTATACATTTTTTTTCCACGTAAAGTTACCATACATCCGATGGATAATCCTTTTCTTAATTTAAATCCGGCAATGGATTTTTTTGCCTTGGTAATAACAGGTTGCTGTCCGAAGATGGCCCGGAATTCATCAAGCGTGCTTTGCACAACCTTGGAATTGGTTACCGCTTCGCCCAAACCACGATTAATTACAATTTTTGTTATTTTAGGAACCTGATTAATATTCTTATATTTATATTTATTATTTAATTCAGGTATAATATCTTTTTTATATTTTTCTTTTAAGTCCACCAATTTTGATTGAACTTTTTCAGCTTCCGCTTTCTTGCTAACCACGTCTAATTTATCCTTTCTTCTACTTGTCGATAACTTCCCCGCAGGAAGAACATTTTCGACTCTTTTTTCCGCTAACAATTTCAAAACCAACCTTTGACGGTTTTTTGCAATATTTGCATACCAGCATAACATTTGACCAATCAATAGGTTTTTCTTTTTCTATAATACCGCCTGTGTTTTTCTGGCTTGGTTTTGTATGTCTTTTTACAAGATTTACTTTTTCAACTACTACTTTTTTCAGTTTAGGTATAACTTGTAAAACCTTGGCAATCTTACCTTTATTTTTACCTGTTAAAACAATCACTTCATCATTTTTCTTTATTCTGTTCACGTCTTTTCTCCTCTAAATTTACAATACTTCCGGAGCCAAAGAGATAATCTTGGAAAAATCAATATCTTTATCTCTCAGTTCTCTAGCCACAGGGCCAAAAATTCTTGTGCCCCTGGGAATATTCTGATCAGTAATAATTACAGCGGCATTGTCGTCGAAACGAACAACTGTGCCGTCTTTACGTTTAATAGGCTCCGAAGTCCTAACTACTACAGCTCTGACAACTTCACTCTTCTTGACACCGGTATTCGGTATGGCATCCTTTACAGCCCCGATAATAATATCACCGACATGGGCATACCTTCTTTTGGTCCCACCCAATACTCTGATGCATAAAATAAATCTTGCGCCGGAATTGTCGGCAACTGTTAATCTGCTTTCCTGCTGTATCATTTAACTAACCCTTTCTAAAATTTTCACAAGTCTCCATCTTTTTTCTTTACTTAAAGGCTTCGTTTCCATAATAGATACCATATCACCTGTCTTGCATTCATTTTTTTCATCATGAACTTTTACTTTTACGAACCTGTTAATAATTTTTTTATAATGAGCATGCTGAGTTCTTCTTTCTAGTTTGACAACAGCTGTTTTATCCATTTTGTCACTTACGACAATTCCAGTTCTAACTTTACGTCTGTTTCTTTCTTCAGCCATTACTTATCACCTTTTTTCATTTGATTTAACGCTGTGTACAATCGAGCAATTTCTTTTCTGTTTTTCTGGAACATTTTTACATCTTTTAATTGATTGGCAACCAGTTGAAAACGTCCGTTAATCATTTCTTTTTTCTTATCATTAATTGTTTTCAACATAGTCTCTTCAGTCATTTTCGTAGTGTCTGCTTTTTTCTTACTCATTCTTCTATCTCCAATTTTGATATAAACTTTGTTTTTACCGACAATTTATGACCTGCAAGCCTCATGGCTTCCCTGGCTATTTGTTCGGTTACATCAGATATTTCGAACAATATCTTACCTCTTTTTACAACAGCTACGAAATATTCCGGACTACCTTTACCTTTACCCATTCTGGTTTCAGCAGGAATCTTGGTAAAAGGCTTATCCGGGAAAATACGGATCCATACCCTGCCGCCTCTTTTAATAAAACGAGTCATGGCAATACGAGCCGCTTCTATTTGTCTGGCGGTAATCCAATCATTAGAAAGACACTGTAAACCATATTCGCCAAATTCAAGACTGGCGCCTTTATTGGCTATTCCTTTTCTTCTGCCTCTCTGCTGTTTCCTGAACTTTTGTTTTTTCGGCTGTAACATTAGCCCGCGTCCTCCTTAATAATTTCTTCCTTTACCTTTTTCTGCTCGATAATATCACCTTTATATACCCAAACTTTTACGCCAATCTTGCCATAAATAGTCTGAGCTTCTGTAAAAGCGTAATCAATATCCGCGCGAATAGTTTGTAAAGGTACTTTACCTTCTCTGTACCATTCTGTTCTGGCAATTTCTGCTCCGCCTAATCTACCGGAACATGATACTTTTATTCCTTGAGCTCCGGCTTTTAAAGCCCTGTTTACAACCTGTTTCATAGCCCTTCTGAAAGCAACCCTTTTTTCCAGTTGTCTGGCAATAGAATCACCTAAAATAGGGGCACTCATATCAATATGTTTTTCTTCAACAACAAAAAGCTGCACATCTTTCATTTGGGTTTTGTTCTGAATTGAAATTTTTAATTTATCAGCTTCTGAGCCACCCTTACCAATGATTATTCCGGGACGGGCAGCCTTAATGATGATTTCCAGGTTATTTGTTTTTCTTTTAATTTTTATAATAGATATTCCGGCTTTGCCGAAATCTTTATAAATGGCTTTTCTGATGTTTTCATCACCAAGTACATTGGCAGCATAATTCTTACCTGTATACCATGTGCTATCCCAGTCTTTAATAATTCCTAATCTGAACGCCGTAGGACTAACTTTTTGCCCCATCATTGCTCCCTTCATCTTTAAGCATGATCGATACATGCGATAATTTCTTGTTTATCCTGCCTGCTTTACCTCTGCTCATGGCAGTAAATCTTTTCATCATCAATGCCTGACCTGTATAACCCTGGGCTATAACTAAATTGTCTTCTGCCAGTTTATAATTGTTTACTGCATTACTTTTGGCTGATTTTACAACTTTATATAAAATTTTAGCTCCGTGATGTGGTAAAAAACTTAATATTTTTAGAGCATCATTGACCTTTTTGCCAACAATTTCTTTTATTACCCTGTTCAGTTTCCTGGGTGATATGCGCACATAATTAATTTTGGTTGTTATATTCATTGTTATTCTTCCTTATGTTGTGACAACTTTTTTCATAGAATGGCCCTTAAATGTTCTTGTATGTACAAATTCGCCAAGTTTATGTCCAATCATATTGTCGGAAACAAAAATAGGAATATGCTTTTTCCCGTTATGAACAGCGAATGTTAATCCGATCATATCCGGTACAATCATTGATCTTCTTGACCATGTTTTTATAATTTTCTTGTCATCTGTTTCCTTAGCTTTTTTGACTTTGTTTAACAAATGATCGTCGACAAACGGACCTTTTTTTAATGATCTAGACATAAATTATTTCTCCCAACTCCTTATTTTCTTCTTGTAATAATATATTTATCTGTTATTTTTTTCTTGTTCCTGGTCTTAAATCCTCTTGTGGGTTTGCCCTGTGGTGTCAAGGGGCCCGGATGTCCTACCGGACATTTACCTTCGCCTCCGCCGTGAGGATGGTCATTTGGGTTCATAGCCGAACCTCTGACATGAGGTTTTATGCCTCTGTGCCTTGATTTTCCGGCTTTACCCAAACGAATATTGCGATGTTCAATATTCGACAACTGACCGATTGTGGCTTTACAGTCGATCCTTATCTGTCTTAATTCTCCGGAAGCCAGACGGATTACCGCATAGTCTCCTTCTTTGGCCATCAACTGAGCGCTTGAACCGGCGCTTCTTACCAGTTGTCCACCTCTACCTGGATTTATTTCTATATTATGTATTACGGTACCTACAGGTATATCGGCTAATTTCAAACAATTACCAATTTTAATTTCTACATCAACAGATCCTGATTGTAAAACATCTCCAACTTTTAATCCGGTTGGTGCCAGAATATATCTTTTTTCACCATCAAAATAATTTAACAGGGCAATACGCGATGTTCTGTTCGGATCATATTCTACAGAAGCTACTTTGGCTTTAACACCATCTTTATCTCTTTTAAAATCTACAGCCCTGTAAAATTGTCTATTACCTCCGCCTTTATGTCTTACAGTAATCTGACCATAATTATTACGTCCGCCATTTTTCTTTAAGGCTTTTATTAATGATTTTTCAGGCTTGGATGTAGTAATTTCCGAAAAATCGGAAGTAATCATATTCCTTGTTCCGTTGCCCATTGGTTTTATATTTTTGATTGCCATGTTTTATCCTTTACGCCAATTTCTCAAAATTTTCGATTTTGCTGCCTTCTTTTAAAGTAACTACGGCTTTTTTCCATTTTCTGGTTGTACCGGTAAATCTGCCCAATCTTTTCTTTCTGGGCTTAATATTAATTGTATTCACAGCTACAACTTCAACATTAAAAATATCGGAAATAGCTTTTCTGATTTCAATTTTATTGAGATCTGAACTTACACGAAAAACATATTTATTTTCAGTTCCCAACAGAGAACTTTTTTCGGTAATAACCGGTTTTATAACAAATTGTTTATCCATTTTTCGAATATATCTCCTCTAATTGTTTAATAGAACTTTCCTCGAACATGATCTGGTTGGCATTTAAAATGTCAAAAGGATTTAATCCGAATACACTTTGCACTTTAACATTCTTCAAATTGCCCAGCCATGTTTCTCTGGCCTTTTTCTCTTTGGATACATAAAGAATTTTCTGATCGGCAATATCTAAATCGGTAAGTATACCGTTAAAATCCTTAACTTTGCTAAGTTCCTTGCCAATTGCTTCTTCATGTTTCAAAATTATTGTATTGTTAACTTTATCGCTTAAAACTCCGAAAAGAACTTTTCTTTGAACTTTTTTATTAACTTTAAGCTCTCTTTTAATATTCTGCGGCCCGAAGGTAACTCCGCCGCCAACCCATAAAGGTGATCTGATACTACCAGACCTGGCACGTCCTGTACCTTTTTGTTTCCATGGCTTTCTACCTCCGCCGGCTACTTCTGTACGAGTTTTTACCTTGGCAGTTTTTTCGCGCTTATTATGCAGATAACACATAAGCACAAAATGGACCAGTTCCTTTTCCACTTCAATTTTAAAAATTTTTTCACTGACTTTTACTTCGTCAATTTTTTTATCTTTTAAGTTATAAGTTTTTACTTTTGTCATCATTTATTCCTTAATTGTAAACTTTCACTGTTCCGCCAACCGCTCCCGGTACTGCGCCTTTTACAAGTATTAATTTTTTTTCGGGCATCACTTTATAAATTTTCAAATTTTTAACTGTAACCAAACAATTACCGTAATGTCCTGCAGTTTTTTGACCTTTCCAGACTTTAGCCTGACCGGTTCCCGCACCGCTGGTGCCTTTACGACGATGATGTTTTGAACCATGGCTGATTGGGCCAATGGTAAAATTATATCTTTTTACTGTTCCGGTAAAGCCACGACCTTTAATAATTCCGGAAACATTAACTTTTTCATTGTCCTTAAAAATATCTACTTTCAATTCTTCTCCTGCATTATATGTATCTATATTTTTAAGTCTGATCTCGTGTATTTTTTTAAAAAACTTGCCGGCAGCTTTAAATTGACCAGCCGCAGGTTTGGTCAACTTTTCTTCCTTCACTTCTCTGGAACCAACTTTTAAAGCCTGATAACCATTCTTGTCAGCTGTTTTCTTGCTGACGATAAAATTATCGCATGCTTCCAGTACAGTCACGACAACAACTTGACCTTTGTCATCGAACATCTGTGTCATGCCAATTTTTTTTGTAATTAATCCTTTATTTAATTCTTTCATCTTTGATTATCCTATCAATAGTTGTAATGTCTATCCCAGTTTAATTTCTATGTCGACTCCAGCTGGTAAATCCAATTGCATCAGGGCATCGATTGTTGATGCGGGAGGATTGATAATATCAATTAAACGTTTATGAGTACGGATTTCGAAATGCTCTCCGCCTCTTTTGTTAACATGTGGTGATTTCAATACACACCATACACTGCGATCGGTAGGCAGCGGCACAGGACCAATGACTTTTGCCCCTGATCTCTGTGCCGTACCAACTATCTTTTCACTTGATTGGTCTAAAACTCTGTAATCAAATGCTTTCAGTTTAATCCTGACTTTCTGCGCGACTTTTGTTTTTTGAGTTCCAGTAATTGCTTTTTTCTTTGTTGTTACCATTTTTTTCTCTTACTTTAGGCTATAATTGATGTAACTACTCCTGCTCCTACAGTTCTGCCACCTTCACGGATAGCAAATCTTAATCCTTCTTCGATAGCAATAGGAGTAATGAGCTCGACCACCATGTTGACGTTATCTCCAGGCATTACCATTTCTACGTTTTGCGGCAGTTGAATAGTACCTGTTACATCAGTTGTTCTCATATAAAACTGCGGTCTGTATCCATTAAAAAATGGAGTATGTCGTCCGCCTTCTTCTTTTTTCAACACATAAACTTCAGCGTTAAACTTGGTATGTGGATTAATACTTCCCTTACGTGCTATAACCTGTCCTCTGAAAAGTTCATTTTTTTCTATACCTCTCAGAAGTAAACCGACGTTATCACCGGCCATACCTTCGTCCAAAGTTTTTCTGAACATTTCCACACCGGTTACAACTACAGTTTTTGCCTTTTCCATCATACCTACAATTTCAACTTCTTCACCAACTTTTACTTTGCCTCTTTCAATACGGCCCGTACCTACAGTACCACGACCTGTTATTGAAAATACGTCTTCAACAGGCATCAAAAATGGCTTTTCAACATCGCGTTTAGGTGTCGGTATATATTCATCAACAGCTTTAAGCAGTTGAAAAATTGCTTTTACATTAGGATCATCTGGTTTTGTCGCATTTTCCAGAGCCTTTAAAGCAGAACCTCTGATAATAGGTATCTCATCTCCGGGGAATTTATATTTGGTCAATAATTCTCTTACTTCCATTTCAACCAAATCAATCAGTTCCGGATCATCTACCATATCGACTTTATTTAAGAAAACAATAATATAAGGTACATTAACCTGGTGTGCTAAAAGAATATGCTCCCTGGTTTGAGGCATCGGACCATCAGCAGCGGATACTACAAGAATAGCTCCGTCCATCTGCGCAGCTCCGGTAATCATATTCTTTACATAGTCTGCGTGTCCCGGACAGTCAACGTGGGCATAATGTCTGGCATCAGTTTCATATTCCACGTGAGCGGTATTGATTGTAATACCTCTTTCTTTTTCTTCAGGTGCGCTGTCGATCTGATCATAATCAATTTTCTTCGCTTTACCTACTGTTGCCAATACTGCGGTAATTGCAGATGTCAGCGTGGTCTTTCCATGATCTACGTGACCAATTGTTCCAACGTTTACGTGCGGTTTTTTTCTCTCAAATTTTTCTCTAGCCATTTTATCCTCCTTTTAATAAATAAAGCTTATTTAGCCCCTTTAACTTTCGCAATAATGGCTTCTGCCTGACTCTTCGGTACTTCTTCATAGTATGCAGGTTGCATAGTGTAGTCCCCTCTACCTTGAGTCTTACTTCTTAAATCCGTTGAGTATCCAAACATTTCTGCAAGTGGTACCTTGCAGCGAACTTTCTGATTTTTACCTATAGGTTCCATACCGTCAATTTTTCCTCTGCGTGAATTTAAGTCTCCGATTACATCTCCCATGTTACCTTCGGGACATACTACTTCTACGTCCATAATCGGTTCCAGTATAACCGGATTGGCTTTTAAAGCACCTTCCTTCAAGGCCATTGAACCGGCTATTTTAAAGGCCATTTCCGAAGAGTCAACTTCATGAAATGAACCGTCATACAATGTTGCCTTAACATCCACCAATGGATATCCGGCAAGCACACCATTTACCAATGCTTCCTTAATTCCTTTTTCAACGGCAGGTATATATTCCCTGGGAATTACACCGCCCTTAATTGCATTTTCAAATTCAAAACCTTTATTTCTCTCCAGTGGCTCAATTCTAATATAAACATGACCATATTGTCCACGGCCGCCAGATTGTCTGATAAATTTTCCTTCCTGTTCTACAGTGCCACGAATTGTTTCTTTATAAGCAACTTGTGGTTTACCTACATTTGCTTCTACTTTAAATTCTCTTAATAAACGATCGACAATAATTTCCAGATGTAATTCTCCCATACCTTCAATTATGGTCTGATTAGTTTCATGATCAATACGCACCTTGAATGTCGGATCTTCTTCAGCCAGTCTTTGCAAGGCTAAAGATAATTTTTCCTGGTCTGCTTTGGTTTTTGGTTCAATGGCAACAGAAATAACCGGATCAGGAAAATCCATAGACTCCAGCAATATCTGTGAAGATTCATCACATAATGTATCTCCTGTTGTTGTTACCTTAAGACCAACAGCTGCACAAATTTCTCCCGTTCCTACATCAGCAATTTCTTCTCTTGTATTGGCGTGCATCAGCAGTAAGCGGCCGATACGTTCTTTGGTATTTTTTGTACTGTTTAATATATAAGAACCTGCTTTTAATATCCCGGAATAAACCCTGAAGTAAGTTAATTTACCTACATAAGGATCTGTTGCTATCTTAAAAGCCAGCGCTGCAAACTTTTCTTTATCATCAACTTTTCTGGTAATCTCATCTCCTGTTTTGGGGTCAATACCTTTAGTTTCAGGCAAATCAATCGGTGCCGGCAAATAAGCGAGCACACAATCCAGCAATGTCTGGATACCTTTATTTTTGAATGCTGATCCGCATGTACAGGGAACTATTTTACAATCTATTGTACCTTTACGAATTCCTGAAACAATTTCTTCTTTTGTAAGAGCTTCTCCATGATAATACTTTTCCATTAACTTATCATCAAACTCCGCGGATATTTCAACCGCTTCATCATAGTATTTCTTTGCGCTTTCCTTTAAATCATCAGGTATTTCTATTTCATCAAATTTAACACCAAGATCATCTCCATGCCATTTGTATGCTTTCTGAGCAATAATATCAACTATTCCAACGAACTGATCTTCTCGTCCGATAGGTATTTGTAATACAACCGGTTTTGCGCCCAATTTATCTTTAACTTCCTGCACAACCTTATAAAAATCCGCTCCCACTCTGTCCATTTTATTTACAAAAACTATTCTGGGAACATGATACTTTGTTGCTTGTCTCCATACAGTTTCTGATTGAGGTTGAACACAACCTACACCGCAAAAAACAGCAACCATACCGTCTAAAACTCTAAGAGAGCGCTCAACTTCAACGGTGAAGTCAACGTGACCGGGTGTATCAATTATATTTATACGCGTTGTATTCCAGAAACAAGTAGTTGCAGCGGAGGTTATTGTAATCCCGCGTTCCTGCTCCTGAGGCATCCAGTCCATAATCGCTGTTCCTTCATGAACTTCGCCGATTTTATAACTTCTGCCCGTATAATAAAGAATACGCTCTGTAAGGGTAGTTTTACCCGCGTCAATATGTGCGGCGATACCTATGTTTCTGATTTTATTAAGGGGTACTTTTCTTTCCACTTTCTGTCTCCTACCATCTAAAATGTGCGAATGCTTTGTTTGCTTCTGCCATCTTGTGCATTTCGTCTTTTTTCTTTATTGATGAACCTGTATTTTCTGAAGCTTCTATCAATTCTCTGGCAAGTTTTTCTATCATAGATTTACCGGCTCTGGCCCTGGAATACTGAACCAGCCAGCGCATGCCCAGAGAGGTACTTCTTTTCTTGCGAACTTCAACCGGCACCTGATAAGTAGCTCCACCGACCCTGCGGCCTTTAACTTCCATAACAGGGCTGGCGTTTTTTAAAGCATCGCTAAATACCTTAAAAGGATCCTCACCCTTTTTCATTTCAGCGATTTTATCCAGAGCGCTATAAAAAATAGTTTCAGCTGTAGACTTTTTCCCGTCCATCATTAATTTACCGATAAATTGACTTACAAGCACACTGTTATACTTAACGTCTAATCCGATTTTTCTTTCAATACTTTGTCTGCGTCGTGACATGTTATTTTATACCCTCACTTTTTTTCTTGTTTGGCGCCATATTTCGAACGGCTCTGTTTTCTATTACCTACACCGGTAGTATCCAGTGAACCGCGGACAATATGGTAACGAACGCCGGGTAAATCTTTTACTCTGCCACCTCTAACTAAAACTACCGAGTGTTCCTGAAGATTGTGGCCTTCTCCTGGAATATATGCTGTTACCTCAAACCCGTTTGTTAAGCGGACTCTCGCAACCTTTCTTAAAGCCGAATTCGGTTTTTTCGGCGTAGTTGTATAAACTCGAACACAAACTCCTCGTCTTTGAGGACAATTATTAAGAGCCGGAACATTGTTTTTTGTCTTCTTGTTTTTTCTACCTTTTCGTACTAATTGATTAATAGTTGGCATCCTTTATTCTCCTCGTTTTTTTGACAACGTCTGGTATTCTATTATACTCACCATGCCTTGTCAACCAAAAAATTTATGCTTTTAAGCCTCTAATTCCATGGGTTCTTTTTTAGTCAAAACAACCTGTGGAATTAGCTCAATAGGTTTGTTGGTATAATACCCTGTTCCAGCAGGAATAAGTTTACCAATAATAACGTTTTCTTTAAGTCCGTACATCTCATCAATCTTTCCTTTTATAGCTGCTTCAGTCAGTACTTTCGCAGTTTCCTGGAATGATGCGGCGGATATAAATGATTCAGTATTCAAAGATGCTTTGGTAATACCTAACAGTACTCGCTCGCCTATTGATGGTGCTTTACCTGCTTTTATCAAGTTCTCATTCTCCTTTTGGAACTCAACAACATCGATAAGTTCTCCGGGTAATAATTTGGAATCACCCATATCGATTATTTTAACTTTTCTGGTCATTTGCCTTAAGATAATTTCTACATGTTTATCGTTAATGGTAACACCCTGTCCGCGATAAACTTTTTGAACTTCTTCCAGTAAAAATTCCTGTACGGCCTGAACACCCAGAATAGAAAGAATATCGTGCGGAGAAATTATTCCTTCAGTAAGCATAGACCCTTTCAATACTTTGTCCCCAGTGTGAACTACAATACGAGTATCAGCAGGGACTTTGTACTCCTGTTTATCATCATCATTGTATACTGCGACTACTCTTACGCCTTCTTTTGTAACAATTTCCACCGAACCGTCAATTTCTGCGAGGGTTGCTTTATTTTTAGATATTCGGGATTCAAAAAGCGCTTCAACTTTCGGCAAACCTGCAACAATATCTCTGGCTTTACCGCCCTGGTTAAATCTTTTTTCTTTCCTGATAATCTGATTTTCTTTAATGGTATCGCCGGAATTGACAAAAAGAAGAGCACCCTCTGAACAATGATAGGTGTTTGCCTGCATTATTGTAATAAGTTCGGAGGCAACACTGGCTATTATACCTGCTACTTTTGATTCCTTTTTGTTTGTCAAATTATCGCCGATTTTAACAATCTGGCCTTCTTTAACTTTTACCTTTTCTTCTGCCCCGATGGACACTTTCTCCAGCTTTTTCTTGTTAACCAGAATAATATCGCCTTCATTTTTCACAACATAGTTCACAATATGCTTGCCGACTTTGTTGGGCATAAGTTTTACATCACCGGTCAGCCTCAGTTCGCCGGATACTGATGAAACTAGATAATCAACTGTGGAGTCATGACCAAAGAGCACGGTCCCTTTTTCTACTTTTTGACCTTTCTTCACTCGTAACTCAGACCCTTGAGAGATCATGTATTTCTTCTGATCTCCTTCTTTTGACTTCACTGTGATTTCACCGTCACGAACAACAACTTCTACCACATTACCATATTCGTTATGTACTTCATGAACTATCAAATTTTTACTGATAGAAACCGTACCGGCCATATCTGCCTTTATTTCTACCTTTATAGATCTAGATAAGTCTACACCTCCGGTATGGAAGGTTCTCATGGTCAGCTGGGTACCAGGTTCACCGATTGATTGGGCGGCAATAATACCTACAGCTTCGCCAGTATCGATAATATGATCGCTGCTTAAATCTCTGCCATAACACTTCTGGCACAGACCTCGTTTCGCTTCACAGGTAATTACTGAGCGCACCTGCATTTCTTCTTTGCCTTCTTTAATAATCCCATTAGCCATTTCTTCGGTTATTGTCTGGTCCACATCCACAATCACATTACCTTTAGCATCAGTAATTTTCTCCAGACTTACGCGACCAGTTAATCTTTCTTTTAAAGAAATTACCTCGTCGTAGCCTTCTTTGATGGCTGTAACACGAACACCATTACTGGTTTTACAATCGTCTTCAGTGATCATTATGTCCTGCGCGATATCAACCAGTCTTCTGGTCAGATAACCAGAGTCCGCAGTTCTTAATGCCGTGTCGACCAAACCTTTTCTTGCTCCATATGTAGAAATAAAATATTCTGTGGAATTCAATCCTTCACGGAAGTTAGTAATAATAGGAATGTCTACAGTATTACCGGAAGCATCTGCCATCAGACCGCGCATACCTGCAAGCTGTTTAACCTGGTCGATGCTGCCTCTGGCACCTGAACTTGCCATCATGAAGACGTTATTCAATTCACTGAAATTACCCTTCATGGCCTCGGTTACTTTTTCACCGGTAGCACGCCATACTTCCAGTTCTCTTAAACGCTTTTCATCGTTGGCAATAATTCCTTTTTCAAAAAGAGTTTCAATCTGATCGATTTCATCATAGGCTTTTTCGATAATATCTTTTTTGGTAGGTGGAACTGTTAAATCCTCGATGGATATGGAAATACCGGCTTTGGTTGCGTACTTGAAGCCGATATCTTTCATTTCATCAGCCAGAATAGCTGTCATTTCGTTCCCGAACCTGAAAAACCAGTCCAGCATCAAAGCAGAAAGCTGCTTTTTACCTAACGGTTCATTAATAAATTTTTGTTCAGGCAGTCCCTGTTTGGAAATTGCATCACCAATTGCCATATTTAATATAACACGGCCGACACTGGTTGCAATAATTTCAGCATTGTGCCTGACTTTTATTTTGTCATGGATTTGAATTTGATTGGTTTCGTAAGCACGCATAACTTCATCAAAATCAGTGAACATTCTTTTAGGATTCTCTTTAAGAGTGCTATCCATAACTGTCAAATAATAAATACCTAAAACCATATCCTGACTCGGTGTAATTACCGGTCTGCCGTTAGCAGGTGCCAGTATATTATTATTAGCCAGCATCAGCAGTCTTGCTTCTGCTTGTGCTTCCAGAGATAAAGGAATATGTATCGCCATCTGGTCGCCGTCAAAGTCAGCGTTAAAAGCAGAACAAACAAGCGGATGAAGCTGAATAGCTTTACCTTCAACCAGTACAGGCTCAAATGCCTGTATACCTAATCTGTGCAAAGTAGGTGCACGGTTAAGCATTACAGGATGCCCGTCAATAATTTCTTCCAGAACATCCCAAACTTCTATATCACTTCTTTCAATTTTTCTTTTGGCACTTTTAACATTTTGCACAAAACCTTTTTCTACCAGTTTTCTGATAACAAAAGGTTTAAATAATTCCAGTGCCATGGTTTTAGGAACACCGCATTGATGTAATTTCAAATGCGGACCGACGACGATTACCGAACGACCGGAATAATCGACTCGTTTACCTAATAAATTCTGACGGAAACGGCCCTGCTTGCCTTGAATGATATCGCTTAATGATTTTAACGGTCGGCCATTACTTCCGGTAACCACCCTGCCTCTTCTTCCATTATTAAGAAGTACGTCAACTGCTTCCTGCAACATGCGCATTTCATTTTTAACAATCATGTTCGGAGCACCGATATCAAGTAATCTTTTTAAACGATTATTACGGTTAATAACACGACGGTAAAGATCATTAAGATCAGAAGTTGCAAACCTTCCGCCTTCCAACTGCACCATAGGTCTTAAGTCTGGGGGCATGACCGGAATTACGTCCATTATCATCCAGTCCGGTCTGTTACCTGAATCCAGAAATGAATCTACTACCCTATAACGTTTGGTAAGTTTTAACTTTTTTTGCGCAGACGCAGTTTTAATTTCTTCTTTTAGCTGCTCCAGCAGTTCCTGCAAATTAATTTTTTTCAATAAAGTTTTTATAGCTCTGGCACCGATGTCAGCTTTAAACTTTTCACCATATTTTTCTTTGAGTTCCAGATATTTCTGCTCACTCAGTCTCTGCTTTTCTTCAAGTATAGCTTCCAGTTCAGTTGATACTTCGGTAATAATATAGCTATCATAATAAATAACTTCTTCCAGACCTTTTACTGTCATATCCAGTAAAACTCCCATGTAGGAAGGTACGCCTTTTAAATACCAGATGTGAGAAACAGGCGCAGCCAGTTCAATATGGCCCATACGTTCACGACGTACTTTGGAATGAGTTACTTCCACACCGCATCTTTCACATACAATTCCTCTATATCTGACCCGGCGATATTTACCGCAAGCGCATTCCCAATCCTTGACCGGCCCGAAAATTCTTTCACAGAAAAGTCCGTTTCTCTCAGGTCTGAAGGTTCTGTAGTTAATGGTTTCAGGCTTGGTCACTTCACCGTGAGACCATGCCCTTACGCGCTCAGGAGATGTTAAGGTAATCTTGATTTTCTTAAATTCGTCATAGCTTTTTGATAACATATCTTATGATCTCCTTTTACCTTTATAATTTATCAATTTCTTCATTATCTTCATTCAATAATCTAAGGTCTAAAGAAATACTGCGTAACTCTCTGACCAGAACTTTGAACGATTCAGGCACACCGGTCTTGGCGATCGGTTTACCTTTGATAATGGATTCGTAAGCTTTGGCACGTCCTGTAACATCGTCAGATTTTATGGTCAGCATTTCCTGTAGTGTATGTGATGCTCCGTATGCTTCCAGTGCCCAAACTTCCATTTCGCCGAAACGCTGTCCGCCGAACTGGGCTTTACCACCAAGTGGTTGCTGAGTAACTAATGAGTAAGGTCCTGTTGAACGAGCATGTATTTTGTCGTCAACAAGGTGAATCAGTTTTAACATAAACATACAGCCGCAAAAAACAGGTCTGTCGAAATATTCGCCTGTACGACCATCTCTCAACTGTACTTTCCCGTTTTCTGTAAGCCATTCAAATCCTTTAACTTTTTTAGCTTTTTGTATTTCGGTAGATATAACATTTAAAGAACTTTCTTCTCCTAGAACTTCATCAAATGGATTGATTAAATAATATTTGTTCAACGCTTTGGCCGCACCACCTAAAAGTGTTTCATAGATCTGACCTACGTTCATACGACTCGGTACGCCCAGTGGGTTCAACACCATATCTATGGGAGAACCGTCAGGTAACATCGGCATGTCTTCCGGCGGTAATATTTTGGATATAACACCTTTATTTCCGTGACGACCTGCGATTTTGTCACCGATGGAAACTTTTCTTAAATGCGCCACATATACTCGAACTACTTTTATTACACCCGGCGGCAGGTTATCATTATTTTCCTTGGAAAAAACTTTAACCTTTACTACTTTACCGTATTCTCCGGGAGAAACACGTAATGATGTATCTTTCATATCTCTGGCTTTGTCACCGAAAATAGCGCGAAGCAATTTTTCTTCAGCAGGAGGTTCGGATTCTCCTTTTGGAGTAACTTTACCGACCAGAATATCTCCGGGTTTGACTTCAGCACCCACCCGAACGACACCGTCCTCATCCAGGTTCGCCAGCAATTCTTCGGAAACGTTGGCTACTTCTCTGGTTATTTCTTCATCTCCAAGCTTTGTAGTCCGGACATCAACTTCAAATTTTGTTATATGCACAGTAGAAAAAACATCTTCCTTAACCAGTTTGTCGCTGATTAAAATCGAGTCTTCAAAGTTTAAACCTTCCCAGGGCACAAAAGCAACAACGATATTTCTACCCAGCGCCAGTTCGCCATCTTTGGTAGAAGCGCCGTCAGCCAGAATGTCACCGGCATCCACCTTGTCGCCAACATTTACTATCGGCTGCTGGTTTACCCAGGTGTTCTGATTGCTCTTCTGATATTTAATCATGTTATATCTTCTGACTTTACCTTTTTTGTTCTTAACAATAACATGATTGGCATCTACCGCTGTTACTTCTCCGGCTTCTTCCGCCAGCACCATGGAACCTGCATATCTGGCAATATCAAACTCCAGACCTGTCCCGACAAAAGGCCTTTCCGGCAGCAATAATGGAGTAGCCTGTCTCTGCATGTTGGCTCCCATCAAGGCACGGTTGGCATCGTCGTGTTCCAGAAATGGTATAAGTCCGGTAGATATACCGAACATTTGTCTGGGAGATACACCCACGTATTCTACTTCATCAGCTTTGGCGTACTGGAATTCTTTTCTAAAACGTACCGGCACTTTACCTTCTGAAATAATGCCTTCCTTTGTTTTGATATCAAAAGGAGCTATTTTATGATAGTCTTCCAAATCAGCTGTAAAATAAGTAACTTCACTGGTGATTTTCTTGTTCTTTACCTTTATATATGGTGTCTCGATAAAACCAAATTTGTTGATCCTGGCAAAAATTGCCAGAGGGCCAATAAGACCTGCATTCTGGCCTTCGGGAGTTTCTACTACGCAAATCCTGCCGTAATGTGACGGATGAATATCGCGCACTTCAAAACCCGCTCTTTCTTTGGTTAAACCTCCAGGCCCAAGGGCTGACAATCTGCGTCTGTGATTAAGTTCAGCCAGCGGATTGGTCTGGTCCATAAACTGCGACAATTGGCTGGTACCAAAAAATTCGCGCATCACAGCCATTAACGGTCTGATGTTAATAAGTTTCTGTGGTACGATTTCTTCCGGTTCGCTTACAGTCATCTGCTCATTTACAAGCCTTTCCAGTCTGGCCAGGCCCACTCTGAGCTGTTTTTGCATGAGCTCTCCGGCGCATCTGACACGACGATTGCCCAAATGGTCAATATCATCAGTCAAACCTTCACCGGAAATAAGTTTTAAAATTTCATTTACTATGGCAAATATATCTTTTTCGGTTAAAACCGTTACATCATCCTTTACAGTAAGATGCAGACGATTGTTCAGCTTGTATCTGCCCACTTTTCCCAAATCATATGATTTGTTATCGAAAAATAAACCCTTCACCAGATTGTTAGCTGCTTCCTGATTGAAAGGATCTCCGGGTTTTAAACGATAGTAAACCTCTTTTAAAGCCTGGTCCTTATCTTTGATGCCGCTTTTTTCAATAGTATTTTTGATAAATTTGTTATCTTTTATTGCTGCGATCATAGTTTTTTCATCGATACCGATTGCTCCTAAAAATACATTCAGAGGTAATTTCCTTACTTTGTTCACATGTACATAAAGTACGTTGCTTTTGTCTGTTTCAATTTCTAACCATGCTCCACGGTTAGGAATTACAGTTGCGTGATAGGTAATAATACCTTGTTTATCATTTTTTTCTTTGAAGTAAACACCTGGCGAACGTACGAATTGGCTTACGACAACTCTTTCCGCGCCATTTATTAAAAATGTACCTTTTTCCGTCATCACGGGAATATTCCCCATGTAAACGTCCTGTTCCTTAACTTCCCCTGTTTCTTTATCTAACAGTCTTACTTTTACTTTTAAGGGAGCTGAAAATGTAAGTTCTCTGTCCCTGCATTCTTCTAACGAATAATCCGGTTCTCCCAATTCATAATCATCCAAAAATTCCAGTTCCAGTCTGTTGCCGAAACCTTTGATAGGAGATATTGCTTTTAATTCTTCTTTGATTCCTATTTTGACGAACTCGTCAAATGACTTTCTCTGAATGTCTATTAAATTCGATATAGAGACTTTATCGCTTATTTTATCCTTATGTAAGGATTCTCTTGGAGCAACTTTAGTAGCCACTAAAAAATCACCTCAATTTTTTTGGGGGGGATTAGTGCAATCCCCCCTCTTATATATTTTTATTTTACTGTAACTTTTGCGCCTTCGGCTTCGAGTTTCTTCTTGATTTCTTCTGCTTCTTCTTTTTTCAACTTTTCTTTTACGGTTTTGGGTGCGCCGTCAACCAGGTCTTTAGCTTCTTTTAAACCTAAACCTGTAATTTCTCTTACAACTTTCAGTACCTGGATCTTTTTATCCCCTGCTGAATTGAGAATGACGCTTACCTCATCATTTGCAGCTTCGGCAGCCGGTGCGGCACCTGCAGCAGCTGGCGCTGCGGCCATTGCCATAGGAGCGGCGGCAGTAACTCCAAATTTTTCTTCTAAAGCTTTCACTAGTTCCGCGAGTTCCAAAACAGTCATTTTCTCGATAGTTTCAATGACTTTTTCACCTTCTTTGCTCACTTTCACTTCTGTCATTTCATTCACCTCCTTTTTATATTACGCTTTTTCTTTGGCTTCTTTTACGGCATTGACCGCGTAAACAAATTTACGCAGATTGCCCTGCAGCACATTAACAAAACCTGTAATCGGACTGTTCATCAACATCAACAATTTAGCTATTAATACTTCTTTGGACGGCAGTGTTGATAATGTTTTTACAGATGCCGTATCCAAAAATTTATTCTGAATAAGCGCGCCTTTCATTTTGGCGGCATCATTCTGTTTAATAAAATCCATTAAAATCTTGGCCGGTTTTACCGGGTCAACAGTACTGAAAATTAAGGCGGTACTTCCTGTCAGTATTTTCTTTACCTCTTCTCCTGCTTCCTGTCTGGCTTCATGCAAAGCCCTTAAGGAGAAAGTATTTTTATAAATTTTCAGTTCGGATGAATTCTCCTTGAGTAATGCCCGCAGACCGGTCATCTGCTCAACATTCAAACCCTGATATTCCAGAAAATAGATGTAATTGTTATTCTTGATTTTGTCTTTTAGCTCATCGACAACTTGTACTTTAGATTCCTTAACCACTTTTATCCTCCTCCGATCTGACTATTCCCTTTTCACTGCAAAGAGGACAAATAGTTAGGGACGACTATTTACCTCGGCAGGATTATTAAGCCCGTCAGGCCCCTGCTGTCTTGGGCAGTTCTGTCTGGTTAGTTCATGTTCATTGAGTCCACTTCCACACCTGGACTCATTGTATGCGCCAAATAAACACCCTTTATATAAACACCTTTGGCTGATGACGGCTTGGCCTTTAATATAGCGTCATACACAGCCAAAATATTGTCTTTTAATCTTTCTTTCTTAAAACTTTTTTTGCCGATAGACATATGTACGATACCTTGTTTGTCCGCTCTGTATTCAACTTTACCTTTACGAAATTCTTCAACAGCTTTTTTAACATCCAGAGTAATTGTACCGGTTTTGGGAGAAGGCATAAGTCCTTTTTTACCCAACACCTTACCAAGTACACCCACGAGCTTCATCATGTCCGGTGTTGTAACCAGCACATCAAATTCCACCCAGCCACCTTTGATCTTTTCAATCAAATCTTCACTGCCTACGTAATCGGCTCCGGCCTTTTCAGCCTCTGCCAGTTTCTCACCCTTGGCAATGACAGCTACTTTCGTAGATTTTCCAACACCATGAGGCAATATCAAAGTGCCTCTTACCTGCTGATCACTGTGTTTCACATTGATCCCCAGCCTTACGGTAAGTTCGGTCGATTCATCAAATTTGGCCGCAGGCATCTTGTCCAGTACCTCAAGAGCATCACTTAACGTATACTTCTTGTGAGGTTCAACCAATTCTACTTTGCTTTTATATGCTTTAGATCTCTTTCTCATTCCATTTCCTCCACTTGCTAGCTGATTTCTATACCCATACTTCTGGCTGAACCCATAACCGTCCTCATTGCAGAGTCCACAGACCTGGTATTTAAATCTTTTAATTTAATTTGAGCAATTTCCTTCACCTGCGCCATGGTGACCGTACCAACTTTATTTTTATTTGGCTCTCCTGAACCCTTGGCGACTTTGGCAAACTTTTTCAACATGTCTGAAACCGGGGGGGTTTTTAAAATAAAATCAAAACTGCGATCTTCATAAACAGTAATAATTACTGGAATTATCTGATCGCCCATGGTCTTGGTCTTGTCATTATAGGCTTTGCAGAATTCCATAATATTTACACCCTGCTGTCCCAAGGCAGGACCTACGGGTGGTGCGGGATTTGCCTTGCCAGCCGGCAATTGCAATTTAATATAACCTTTAACCTTTTTTGCCACTTTAATTACCTCCGGAACTTATTTTGATGCTTTTTCAACTTGGTCAAAATCTATCTCCACCGGTGTTTCACGGCCGAAGATAAGAAGCATTGATTTTAACTTTCCTTTTTCAGCATTAATTTCTTTAACCGGACCTGTATAACCTCTGAACGGACCGGCAATAATTTTTACCATATCTCCAACTTCAAAATCTATCTGATACTTCTGAACTTTTACGCCTACCTGTCTTAAAACTTTCAGCATTTCATCATCTTTAACAGGTATCGGAGTTTTCTGGTTGCCCATAAACTTGGACAAACCGGGAATTCTTTTCATGATATACCATAATTCATCATCAAATATCATGCGCACAAATATATAGCCCGGATACATTTTCTTGGCGGATTCAACTTTTTTATTATTCTTTACTTCGATAATATCTTCTTCGGGTATTAAAATTTCAAATATTTTGTCCTGCAATTTGAAAGCGCTCATTCTTTGTTCCAAACTGCGCCTAACTTTATATTCCTGGCCGGAATAAGTTTGAATTATATACCATTCGCCTTTACCTCGATTTTTGTCTTCTTCTGTGGTTTCTTCATCTGCTTCTACAGTTTCTTCTTCGGGCTGATCTTCGGCTGCTGCCTCAACATTCTCCTGAACTTCCAAGTCCTGTGTAACAGTGGCCTGTTCTTCCTGGCTTTTATCTGTTTCGGTCTGCTGAGCCAATTCTTCTTGAACAACAGCTTTTTTTTCAGATTTTTTTGCCATTATATTCTTATCCTTTCTAAATTCTTCACCAGATATGATAACCCGGCATCTACCACAAATACATAAAGCGAAACAATACAAAGTATTATAAAAATCACAATTACCAGAGTCATTACTTTCCTCTGATTAGGCCAACTAACTTTGGTTAGTTCCTGCCTTGTTTCGCTAAAATATTCTTTTATCTTCATTAATCGTTATTCCGTTTATCAACGCCCATCCTGCTTCAGGCTCAAATCGAGCAAGGCTGGCAGGCCTGGCCGGACTCGAACCGACAACATGCGGTTTTGGAGACCGCCGCTCTACCAGTTGGAGCTACAGGCCTATTTTTCTTCCTTATGCAAAGTATGTTTTTTGCACCATTTACAATACTTCTTAAGCTCCAATTTTTCAGTTGTATTTTTTTTGTTTTTATTACTGGAATAATTCTTCCGGTCACAATCCTGACATACCATGGTTACAAGAACTCTCAAGATAATACTCCTCTACTCTTTGATAAAAAAGTCAACAGTTGAAGAATCTAACATATTTACTATAGCGTGTCAATTCTTAATTTGGGCCAAAAAGTAAAATTAATTTTAGAAACTCACTGGGGTCATTATAATAGGATTTTCAGATATAGGCCACCATTATATTTATAAGTTAAAAAATCTATTATTGTCTAAATTTTAAATTTACGTTAAGATTTCAGCAAATGAAATTGACGATTGAAAATCTTCCTGTTCATGAATTAAAACCCCTTTGTGATTTCAAGTGCCTGGAATTCGGAAAAAATTTTTCAGACTATATGCTGGTTATGACTTATTCGCTTGATAAAGGCTGGCATGAGGCCAAAATAACTCCATTCGCTGATCTTAGCTTTTCTCCGGCCACACTTGTTTTCCATTACGCTCAGGAGATTTTTGAAGGGTTGAAAGCCTACTACAGAGAAGATAAAAAAATCGGACTGTTCAGGCCTCAAGAAAATTTTATCAGAATGAATAACAGTGCCCGACGCATGTGTATGCCCGAACTGGATATCGATTTTGTTATGGACTCCTTACTGGAACTGCTGAGGATGGACCAACGCTGGGTACCACCTATGGCCGGTGCCAGTCTTTATATCAGGCCGACTATGATCGGCATTGACCCCATCATCGGGCTCAGGCCGTCGGACAGCTATCTGTTTTACATCATTTTAAGTCCGGTAGCGGCTTATTACAAATCTTCAGGTGAAGGGCAAAAAATCTTGGTAGAAGACAAATTTGTACGCGCAGTACCAGGTGGAGTGGGCGACGCTAAAACCGGAGCCAATTATGCAGCTTCATTGCTGGCAGGAGAAGAAGCGAAAAAAAGAGGATTTACACAGGTAGTCTGGCTGGATGGAGTACACCGCAAATATGTGGAAGAAGTAGGCACCAGTAATATTTTCTTTGTCTACGGCGACAAAATACTTACCCCGGCCCTTAACGGCAGCATTTTACCCGGTATCACCAGAAAAAGCGTAATCGAACTGCTGCAACACTGGAAAATGGATGTTGAAGAAACAGCACTGGATATTAATCAAATTGTTAAGGATATCAAAGACGGCAAAGTGACCGAATGCTTCAGCACAGGTACGGCTGTTGTAGTGAGTCCGATAAACAGCCTGCATTATAAAAACAAAGATCATGATATCAAAGGCCGGCAAACAGGGCCTGTTACACAAAAAATCTATGATGAACTAACTGGTATTCAATACGGTCGCAAAAAAGATCCCTTCGGCTGGACAGTAATTATCTAATCAGACCTGATTGTCTATCTCTCTGATAATCGGAATTATATAGCCTTCTCTGGTTGTAGGTTTATTATGATGATTAAGAACAGTATTTACAATTTCGGGGTCTTCTTCAAAAGTCATCAGCAGTCTGGCCCCTGTTTCACCATGATGCAGAAGGGTCCACAATACTCTTCTGAACCTCAGTTTGGAATTCTCCCGGGCCAGATTGCCAAGCAGTTTGCCATTTCCAAATTTTTCCAACAGTACATAAAGTATTCTATGAAATAACGCTATTTTCATCCAGGCTTTACCCGCGTCATGCATCAAAGCTGCACGAATAAGTTTGTTCTTATCAATCTCCTGGGCTACGTGATTGCGGTTCAAACACTTATGGGCCAGTAACAAACTGTGTTTCTGGTCAACAACCTGCATACGATAAAAAATGATTTGTTCCTGCTTGGTAAGATATTGCCTGATAAACTCTACATCGGAATAAGTAAGTTTACTTCTTACAGCCTGCCGGAATTGCTTGAACCTGTACCAGGACTGCTTAAATGTCATGTCAGTGCCGGAAGTGTCTCATGCCGGTAAAAACCATTGCAACATTCAATTCATCCGATTTTTTTATACTGTCTTCATCTCGCACTGAACCACCCGGTTGAATTATAGCTCCAATTCCGGCTTTGGCAGCCAGTTCCACATTATCGGCAAAAGGGAAATATGCATCTGAAACCAGCACGCTGCCTGCGGCTTTATCTCCGGCTCTTTTAATAGCCAACTCCACAGATTCCACTCTGCTCATCTGTCCGGCCCCTACACCAACCAGAATCTGATCCTTAATCAATATGATGGCATTACTTTTTACAAATTTGATTATTTTCCAGCCGATCTGCATGTCATCGAACTCACGCGGTGTGGGTTTTTTTCTGGTCACTACCTTCAAATTTTCTTTTTTTAGCTCAGCAATATCTTCCTCCTGTAATAACAGACCTCCGCTGATCTTTCTTACATCAAAAGTAGGTGCGTTTTCAAAAAAATCTTTTTTTACCAATAGTCTCAAGTTTGCCTTGGTTTTAAAAAGCTGTCTGGCTTCTTCAGAAAATGAAGGAGCAATAATAACCTCCACAAATATTTTGGATATTTGTTCCGCGGTTAACAGGTTACACTCACGGTTAAGCCCAATAATACCGCCATAGGCAGATTTGGTATCAGCTTCATAAGCTTTCCTGTAGGCATCCTCAATAGTGTTGGCAATAGCCAGACCGCAGGGGTTGGTATGTTTAATGATAACAGCCGCGGGTTCCTCGAATTGTTTGACCATCTGATAGGCTGCCTCAGTGTCCAGATAATTATTAAAACTCAGTTCCTTGCCTTGTAATTGTTCGATACTCATCAGGCCTGATGTAAGGCCCCACTGATAAACAGCAGCTTGCTGATGGGCGTTTTCACCATAACGCAAATCCTGTTTTTTCTTCAGGCCGATAGACATTTCCTGAGGAAGGTATTGAGACGTACAAAATTTTGCCCGCAGATAATTGGAAATGACCGAATCATAATAAGCTGTGTGACTGAAAGCCTCCATAGCCAATTTTTCTCTTAATGTCTCTGAAACTTTCCCTTCATATTGCAACTCTTTTAGCACATCTTCATAACGGGCGGGATTAACCAACACAATTACATCTTTATAATTTTTAGCAGCAGACCTGATCATGGCCGGGCCACCGATATCTATTTTTTCAATGATCTCTTCCCAGGTAGATTTTTCATTAGCAATTGTTTCTTCAAACGGATACAGATTGATGACTACAATATCAATTAAAGGAATTTTCAGTTCATTTACCTGCTGCATATGCTCGGGATTATCTCGTACAGCCAGTATTCCGCCATGGATATTGGGGTTTAAAGTTTTCACCCGGCCATCCATTATTTCCGGGTAATGCGTAAGGCTGGTTATGCTTTTTACCGGTATCCCGTATTCTTCAAGTTTTTTTGCCGTTCCTCCGGTGGATATAATCTCCACCCCAAGTTTATGCAGCCCTCTGGCTATTTTATCTACTCCATCTTTATTGAATACACTGATCAATGCGCGCATATACCACCTCGTTGTTTATTATAATCCTTAAGTAAATTTTAGTCAGTCGTATTTTGCCTGGTCCTTTTACGTCTCTTGAAATTTACAAAATTTTCTATCGATATATTAATAAAACTTTATTATATTTACAATGATTATCAGCTTAAAAAATTCAAATATTTTTTTTGATCCAGCCATTCATCCGGTACTCCTTAAACGGGTCAACGGATATATTAAGGAACAAAACTTACTAAACCCATCCATGAATATAAAGCCACAGGATTTCGAGGCGATCTACGAAATAATAAAAGAACATAACTCCACCCGTTTACCCTGGGTGCGCACCAAAGAGAACTCATCTTTTTCCGGATTGATTATCCGGTCATACATAAAACTAATCGGCAAGGCAGAAAAAATACCCGTAAATTTTTTAAAAACCAGTTTATTAAATAAAACTTTAACCAGTTTCTATAATGCTCACCCCAAGGGGAACTGCAATAAAAGAATGATCAGGATCCTTGCTCATATTCTTAGCGTTCGCAATAAAATCAAGATTTGTCCGATAACAAAAAACGATTAAGCAGAAACTTTTACTTTATTATGAACTACTCTTAGTTTCTTTTTGTGATAGAGGTCTATGGCCTGAGTATAAATTTTATGTTCTTCATCCAGTATCCGCGCAGCCAATGTATCCACACTATCCGTATCAAGGACTGGAACCACAGACTGCAAGATAATAGGACCTGCATCCAGATGACTGTTAACAAAATGAACAGTACATCCCGAATATTTAACACCATATTCCAGAGCCTGCCTTTGAGCATTCAATCCCTTGAAAGAAGGTAATAATGACGGATGAATATTCATAATACGACTGGGGAAAGCATTTATAAATTCGGCAGATAGAATTTTCATATAACCGGCCAGAATGACCAACTCTACTTTAGCAGATTTTAATAAACGGATAAGTTCTTTATCAAATTTACGGTTATCAGCAAACAAACTGGGATCGACAAATTTCGTTTCCAGACCGAAATGCTTTGCATGCTCCAGTATTTTGGATTTTTTGTCTGAAAGCACAATTGCAGTTTCAGCATCGAGTTTACCCTGAATGATATTATTTTGTATTGCTAAAAAATTGGTACCGCGTCCAGAGCCCAATATACCCAGTCTAGTTTTTGATGCCATTAATAATAACCTGTTTACTGCCTTTCTTTATCGAACCCACCTGATAAACTTCATTTTTATTGGCTTTAAGAATTTTTTTTGCAGTATCCGGAGAAGTAACAAAAATCATCCCCATACCCATATTAAAGGTATTGAACATTTCCCGATCTACTACCTTACCTAATTTCTGCAATTTCCTGAAGATAGATGGTATCTCCCATGTTCCCGTTTCAAAAACAGCGTCCAGTTTGGCAGGCAGAATTCTGGCCACATTTTCGTAAAGACCTCCCCCTGTTATGTTGGCAATACCTTTGATTTCATATTTTTTAATAAGCTCAAGTACCGGACGCACATAAAGTTTTGTAGGAGTTAAAAGTTCTTTTTTCAGGGCCAACTGTTCTTTTTTGGTTTTGGCCAGCTCAGCCAGTTTTCTGGCCAAAGAATAACCGTTACTGTGCGCGCCGCTGGACGGGAACATCAGTATTGCGTCGCCTTCTTTAATTGTCTTGCCGTTAATAACCTTCTTTTTGTCTACAATACCGACAACAAACCCGGCCAGATCAAAATCTCCTTTTCTATAGACGTCTTTCATTTCAGCGGTTTCTCCGCCGATTAGCGCGCAATCGGTTTCCTGACAACCCTTAACTATCCCCTTGATTATAGCTGTAACCAGTTCCGGTTCCAGCTTATGCAAAGCTATATAATCAAGCATGAATAAAGGTCTGGCGCCAAGAGCGATAATGTCATTAACACACATGGCTACAAGATCGATACCGATCGTTTCAAAGATACCCAACTCAATAGCCAGAAGCAGTTTTGTGCCTACACCGTCGGTGCTGGATACCAGGATAGGCTCTTTATAGTCTTTCCAGTTGGGTGAAAATAAAGCGCCGAAACTACCGAAATTGTCTATTACCATAGGATTAAATGTTTTTTTTACTTCTCTGGTCAGCTGTTTTACCGATTCGTAACCGGCTTCAATATTCACTCCGGATTCTTTATATGTTAGTCCCATAATCACTCCTTGAAATGCAGAATCTCTCGCATTATAACATAATTCAAGTTTTGCGAGTATGGCCTAATTTGGCCCTGTTAGCCTGCGTTAACGATTTGTCGCTATCTCTTTTACATCAAGTTCAATTTGTTTTTTTAATAGCTCAGTCGTCGAAAAATTTTGCTGCTCACGCACAAACCTGTTAAAAGAAATTTGCACTGTCTGTCCATAAAGATCTTCTTTAAAGTCCAGAATATGACCTTCACATTCCAATGTTTCACGCCGCAAAATGCTGATAGCTGTTAAATGTTTTCTTCCATTAAACGCAGTATGTCCCGAATATACACCGGATTTGGGCAGCAACTTTCTGGGAACAATCTTCAGATTAATTGTGGGAAAACCCAATTTTTTCCCCAGTCCCTTGCCATGGACCACTTCTGACATAAAAAAATATTCATAGCCCAGAAAACAGTTGGCTTTTTCAATTTCTCCTTTGTGCAGCAATTCCCTGATTAACGTACTTTTAACAATATGTCCGTCAACTTTAACGGGCGGTACGATTTCCAATTTGAATTTATATTTTTCAGCCAGACTTTTCATGGCATCGGTATTCCCTTGTAAATTCCTGCCGAAATGAAAGTCCCAGCCCACAACAATTTTTTTGGGGGCTAACGTATCCACAATACCTTTTATAAATTGCTCACCGCTAAGGTCGATCATACGTTCGTCAAACTTCAAAAAAACAAAACCCGGATACAAAATCTTCTTTTCATCAATCAAATTAAGGATACTGTCATTAGGGGAAAAATAGGCTTTGGGTGAGGGATGAAAAGTAACGGAAAAATCAACCTTGTCAAACAAGACCCGATGTCCCAGATGGCAACCGTCAAAGGCTCCCAGAGCAAGAGTTCTGCCTTTGGTCTTGTTCATAGAGTTTTTATCTAACAAAAAATCAGAAAAATTCATTAAGCTGCCTGGACTCCTGTACATAATATGGACCTACTGCCAGCCTGGTCAGACGACTTAAGACCGCTCCCGTATTCAGCATAACTCCAATGTCATGCGCGAGTGAACGGATATAAGTGCCTTTGGAGACTACGGTTTTAATAATAAGTTTAGGGAAAAAACCATTCTTATAAGATAACAATTTCATGGATGAAATTTGCACTGTACGCTCTTCTATCTCCACTTCCTGGTTCTTGCGTGCATACTCGTACAGCTTTCGGCCGTTCTTTTTGATAGCGGAATAAACAGGGGGGTTTTGCTTTATTTCTCCCTTAAAATTCTTGAGGACTTCAATAACCGCTTCCTCCTCAATCGTACCTGGTTGTTTCATTTGCACAATGTTTCCTTCCAGGTCATAAGAATCTGTTTCCACTCCGAGCATAATCTCGGCCAGATAACATTTATCAAGTCCGGTTAACTCCTGCAATTTCTTGGTATATTCCCTTCCCACTGCCACAACCAAGACCCCGGTAGCCATAGGATCTAATGTCCCCGCGTGTCCTATCTTCTTTTCTTTGAAAATTTTCTTCAGCTTGTTGACCACATCAAAAGATGTCCAGCCATAAGGCTTAAAAATATTATATATTCCGAACTCGAGAACTGTGTTTTTTTTATTTTCCATTTATATTTATTTTTTATTAAAATACTTTTTAACTTTTTGTCTGATTTCTTCGATTTGTTTTGGAAGGTCCTGCAGCTGCATGCTGGCGCCTGAAGCATGGATATGGCCGCCACCGTTAAACTGCGCGGCCAGTTCTCTGACATTTAAAGTTTTGTCCTTGGCCCTTAAGCTTAGCTTGATATTTTTACCCACTCTGCGTGCCAGCACAGCAGCGCCGATTCCTTTGATGGAAAGAATATTGTCAACCAAACCTTCCTCCAGGCCCGTATCCTCCGGAATGTAGGAAAAAGCGATATTTTTACCGAAAATTTCCAGATTGTTTAAAGCTTCACGTATTAATTTTGATTTTTTTAGAGATACTTCGCTATATAAATGTTGAACTATATTGTAATAATCATCAGGCTCCACAAATTTTAAAATTTCATAAATAACCTTAAAAATACCGCGATGCGTACTGCTGTGTTTGAAGCGCCCGGTGTCTGTGATTATGGAAATCAATAAACATATTGCGGTTTCCCGGGAAATATCAACTTTCATTTTCTTAAACAAAAAATAAAGGATTTCGCCAACAGCAGAGGCCCAATGCAAAAGATTTAAATCGCCGAACTCACTATTGTCCGGATGATGGTCGATATTAATCACAAATGAACACCTCGACAACAAAACTTTTTGCTCGCCAAGCCTGTTCTCATTACTGGAGTCCAGAATAATAGCCAGATCATATTTTTTTTCGGCAAGTTCGCTATATTCATGAATATTCAGTCCTTTGAAAAAATAAAGATAATCCCAACTGGAATTATCCAGCCGCAAATAGGCAATATCAACCTTCTTCTTCATATGCTTCAATACAAAATTCATGGCCGCTACCGAACCGAATGCATCGCCATCGGGAAATTCGTGAGCCAGCAGCAAAATGCTTCGGGCTGCCGCGATCTTTTTTTGTAATTGCGTAACTATTTTGGGATTTAAACGCATGACAGGGCTAGCTGATATTCAGCTCTTTGATTTTCTCCAAAATACGAGTACCCTCTTCAATGGAAGTGTCCAAAACAAATTCCAGCTCCGGAACCTTCCTCATCCGGACCTTTTTTGCCAGCTGAGAACGAATGAAGCCTTTGGCCTCTTCTATTTTTGCCAGATTTGATCCGTTATTTTTGGAAAAAAAGCTTAGGTATATTTTGGCATGAGATAAATCTTTGTTAAGTTTCACAAAAGTAATGCTGAAAAGCTCTACCTTAGACTTCATTTCAAACTGAATAATGTCGGATACAATTCGCTTAATTTCTTCAGCCAGTCTGACTTCTCTGTTTTTCATGGTTTTGAATTATTTTGTAATTTCCTGCAGGGCGAAAACATGAATGCGGTCCCCTTCTTTATATTCATTAAAACCATCCAGCACTATTCCGCATTCGTAACCCATTTGAACTTCTTTTACATCGTCTTTAAATCTTTTTAAAGAGGTTAATTTACCCTGAAATATCATATTATTATCGCGAAAAATCTCTACTTCGGAATTGCGTACAGCCTTACCTTCGGTTACATAACAACCCGCGATAACACCGACTTTGGAAAACTTGAACAAACTTCTGACCTCAGCTACTCCGATCATTACCCGTTCATAAGTTGGTTTCAAAAGACCTTTTAAGGTGCCGTTCAATTCATCTATAAGTTTATAAATAATATTATATAATTTAATAACAATTCCATCTTCCTCTGCCTTGTTTTTTATTTCCATTGGTAAGGCTACATTAAATCCCAGAATAATAGACTGAGAAGCTTTGGCCAGCATCACGTCTGATTCTGTAATAATACCGGTGCTGCTATGCACCACATTGACAGTGGTATTCTCCACCTTAATTTTTGCTATGGAGCTGAGTATGGCTTCCAGTGAGCCTATCACGTCAGCCTTGATTATCAAATTAACAGTAGTGATTTCCCCTTCGCTTATTTTCTGGGAAAAATCTTCCAGGGTCATTGCCTTTTTCTTTTTTCTCATATCATCTTCTACTTCATGTCTGCGTTCCTCAGCAATATTTTTTGCTTCTTTTTCTGAAGAAACAACCTGCATAACGTCCCCAACATTAGGCACATCGGAAAGCCCCATTATTTCTACTGGCAAAGAAGGCGTTGCGTCTTTTCTGGTTTTGCCGGAATCATCGGTTATAGCTCGGACTTTTCCGAATACATGACCGATAACAAATGGGTTACCCACGCGCAACGTACCGCTTTTTATTAAAACAGTGGCAATCGGTCCCTTGTTTTTTGATAAATGCGATTCCAGAATGATACCCACAGCTTTTTTATGCGGATTGGCTTTCAGCTCTTCCATTTCTGAAACCAGCAGAATCATTTCCAGTAACTCTTTTATACCTTTGCCTTCTTTGGCAGATACAGGAACAACAACTGTTTTTCCGCCCCATTCTTCGGGCACCATATCATATTCTGTAAGCTGTTGTTTAACCCGGTCTATGTTGGCTTCCGGTTTGTCGATTTTATTAATTGCTACAATAATAGGTACTTTAGCGGCCTTGGCGTGATTGATAGCTTCAATGGTTTGCGGCATAATACCGTCGTCAGCGGCAACAACCAGAATAACCACATCGGTAATGGTAGCTCCCCTGGCCCTGATTTCCGTAAAGGCTTCGTGGCCGGGAGTATCGATAAAGGTTATATCCTTACCATGCACATGTACCTGATAAGCACCAATATGCTGCGTAATACCACCGGCTTCCCTATCTACGACATTTGTTTTGCGTATGGCATCCAGCAATTTGGTTTTTCCATGGTCTACATGTCCCATAACCGTAACAATCGGAGGACGTTCTTTTAGAAATCTCTCCTCTTCTTCTATCTCAGCCAGAAAAACATCTTCTACTCGTTTTTGCTGATCGGTTTTTTTTATGGCTTTAATATCCAGCGCTATATTGAACTGACCGGCTATTTCTTCAGCCAGGGTCATATCTATATTCTGATTAAGGTTCATCATCAGGCCCTTTTTCAAAAGAGCGGTAAGTATCTGAGTAACGGGTACATTAATAAGCAGAGCGAATTCTTTTACGGTTAAAACTTCATTTTCTATTTCTACTACTGTCAGCTCAGGCTTGGGAGCCTCTTCTTTTTTGGGGAGTGGTTCTTCCAGGGCTATCGGTACCTGTTTCTTTTCAGGCAATACAGGTTCTTCCAAGGCAGGCTCTGCTTTTTCCTTGATGGATTTCTTTTCTTTTCTTTCTTTTGCCTCGTTCATTCCCTGCAAATGAGATTTTACTTTTTTTACATCTTCATCGGAAATACTGGAGGAATGACTTTTGGCCTCTATATTGAGTTTAGCCAGAATTGTCAGTAAAACTTTACTGGTTAATCCAAGTTCTTTGGCAATTTCATGGACTCTCAATAAAAAGACCTTCTTTCCTAAATTAAGCTATTGTTTCTTTAATTTTCATATACAGATCGTAATCTATATTGCTGGTTGCGCTTTTAACTTTATGGCCTTGTTCTTCCACTTTTTTTATAAATTCATCTGTATTCATGCCCAGTTCGCTGGCTGCTTCATTGACTCTGATCTTTTTCTTTTCATCTTTTTCCACTTTTTTCTCTTCTACTTTTATTTCGGTTTCTTTTTTAGTGGCATTAGATTTCTTTTCAGCCATAAGTTTATCCAGCAGATTTGCTTCCACTTCGCTTTTTTTGACTACGTCAATGTTCCAGCCTGTAAGCTTGGAAGCCAATCTCACATTCAGCCCGGTCTTGCCGATGGCTAATGAAAGCTGATCATCCTCAACAATAGCTTTGGCCCTTTTTTCATCTTTATCCACGATTTCCACTCTATAAATGGTTGCTGGTTTTAAAGCATTGGCGATAAGTTCGCAAGTATCTTCTTTCCATTCAATAATATCAATTTTTTCACCGTTAATTTCCTTAAGCACAGCCTGGATACGCGCGCCCATTCGTCCGACGCAAGTACCTACGGCTCCTACTTCAGCACTGTTGGAATGAACTGCTATCTTTGTTCTGTAACCGGCTTTCCTGGCAATTGCTTTAATTTCTATAACACCTTCGGCAATTTCCGGAACTTCCAGTTCAAACATCTTTTTTACCAACCCTTCATGTGACCTGGAAACAACAACTTCCGGTCCTCGATTGGTACGGGCAATATCCACCAGGTATAATTTTATGCGGTCTTTAAGACGATATGTTTCGTCGGGTATCTGATTGCGATAATCAAGGACAGCTTCTGTTCGTCCCAGATTTATAAGATAATTACTACCTTCTATGCGCTGGACAATACCTGTAATCAGGTTACCTATCTTATCCTGATATTCGGACATGATAGACTTTTTTTCAGCCTCAATAATACGCTGAGTAATAACCTGTTTGGCTTTTTGCGCGGCTATACGACCGAAATCGGGCGGATGGATTTCCATATCTACTTCTTCACCCAGTTTGGCAGTAGACCTAAGTTTCTTTGCTTCTTTGGTGGTAATTTCTGTTTTAGGATCGGTTACAGTTTTTACAACTTTCATGGTAGCCATTATCATGGCGTTACTGTTATCCAGGTCCAGTATAGCTTTAAGATTGTCGGAAACCCCGTAATAACGCTTGGCTGCCAATACCAGAGCATCTGAAATGGCGCCCATTATTTCATCTTCAGGGATACCTCTCTCACTTTTTATCTGAGCTATAACTTCTCTTAATCCGTCGATCTTAATCATGAATTAAACTCCTTTTCAAGATTAAAAAAAAAGTGGGAAAATCCCACCTTCCTGAGCAACACAATTATATTACTTAATAAGTAATACAGCAACCACAAAATTATTTGGGGTTAGGAACTCCTGCATTAAACCATGAAATATACATTTACGACAATAACCGGAATAAAGACAAAATATAACCGTTTTTGTAAATATTCAGAGTTGTACATACACATAAAAAGACAGGTGTAATATGCTAAAATGTTTACAGCATAGATATTTGCAAACCTGAGAGTATGTCCGGGAACCTGATACAACAACTGCGCACCGCTTTTAACCAGGACCATAAGCCCCAGAACAAATTTGAAGACAATTGTAGCGGCTAGCGGCAGGCATAATGTCAGCATAAGCGCCACGAAACCTGTAATCACAATGTAGCTGATAAAGAATCCCAAAAAAAGATTGGCAGCCAGGGCCAAAAAATCGAAACGATGAAAAATAAGCATAATAAATGGAGTCGTAATTAATAACGGAGATATGTTCATGCTCAGCTGTTCCGCAACAAATGTCGGCACAGACAATCTTTCAGTCATTAATTTTGCAAGCCTGGGATTTAATTCCAACAGAGAAAATGTAGCACCGAAAGATAGAATAAAACCCAGATTATAAAGATTACCAGGATTTAACACCAGCATTATCAGTGCGGTCATGAGTAAAATATCCGTTGAACTTTTCTGCCTGTCCTGAAAAGTTAAAAACAAATTTATTTGCAGCATTAAAACAGCTCTGAATATAGAGACATCGCCTCCGGTTATGAGCATGAAAAAACCGTTTACAACCAGTAGCATAAAGAATTTCAACCACCTGTTCAAATGCAGCAAATTAAAAACTGTCAGCATCATTCCGGAAAGTATCGCCACCTGCGCGCCTGACACTACCAATAAATGCAAAAGACCCAGGTCTCTGAAAACTGTTTTCAATGCAGGGTCAACCTGAATGGTATCATCGCCCAGCAATAAGCCGACAAAAAAATTGGCGTAAAAAGGCGACAGATAATCATTGATTGTAGCCGTAAGATTTTCCCTAAACTTGTAAAGCCAGTTGATTGAACTTTTTCGTACCCGCACAAGCTCTATTTTCTTAAGGATTATTCGCTCTTTTTTCCCGAATTTTTTAAGCTCCACCAAAGCTTTCAGAGAAATTTTATCTGATGTTTCCAGCCGCTTGCCATATAACCAAAAGGAAGTCGCGGCACTGAGAAAAATTTTCCGGTCAGCTGTTTGAAGTTTACAAATTTTAAATGTATATTGGTTTTGCGAAGCTTTCTGGATAACACCTTCGATATAAACAATTTTATCGCTTTGCCTTTGCAGCAGATTTATATCGTGATCTAAAAAATATTGTCTGATCTGAGAATTGGCCAGCATAAAAGTGAAACAGCACAGCGAAATAAACCATAATGATCTTTGCTCCGCGGTAACACATCTGTAGTTAAACAGCCACAGAAATACCAATATCAAGCATAAAACAACCGCATAAACTACTGGCAAATATGTAGCAGCAAGCAGCCCTGTCAAACTGCTGAAAAACATATAAACGATCATAAAAGCATGATAATACGTTAACGCTTATCTGTAAATATATGTTAACGTAATAATTGTGTTTCTATTTTTTGCAACTAATAAAAATTGAGTTCGATAATTATAAGATTAAACTTTTCTGGAGTTATAACGCTAATGCAAACAAAACTTATATCCGTTGTTAATGAAATAAGAATTTCCATGCTGCTCAGGCGG
>JAQURL010000004.1 GCA_028715625.1 Candidatus Margulisiibacteriota bacterium
ATTATGTAAAAAAAATAATAAAAAGTATTATCTGGCTTTAAATATTTTTGCTCATAATGAAGATATCAGAGAACTGGAAACTATTTTACCCAAACTGAAAAAGCTGGATATAGATGCTTTTATTGTATCTGACCCCGGTTTTATTCAAATTTTGAGACAGCAGATTCCTGAAGTCCAGATACATCTTTCTACCCAAAGTAATGTGCTGAATTATGAAAGTGTCAGATTTTGGAAAGAGCAGGGAGTCAGCCGAATCATTTTAGCTCGGGAGCTTTCCAAAACAGAACTGGTGATGATTAGAAAAGAGAATCCGGAAACCGAGCTGGAAATGTTTGTCCATGGGGCAATGTGTATGGCATATTCCGGCCGCTGCAACCTGAGCCTTTACCTGTTGGGTAGGGATGCCAACAAGGGAAATTGCGCTCATGTGTGCCGCTGGAAATATGAACTGCTGAAGAATAATTCCAACCAGGAAATATTAATGGAAGAGCAGGACAGGGGAGTTTACATCCTGAACTCCAAAGATTTGAATTTAGCGGCAAGAATACCAGAAATAATAAGTATGGGTATTGATTCGTTGAAAATTGAGGGCAGGAACAAAACCTCATATTATATTGCCAGTATAACCAGAGTTTACCGTAATATAATAGATAAAACATGGAAAAAGATAAAAGACACAAAAGTACGAAAGACTTACCTGGATGAGCTGAATAAAGTATCGCACAGAGAATATACCACTGGATTTTTTTCAAGTTCTGACAAGGATTTATTTAATTTCAAAAGTTCAGAGTATATAAAAGATTATAAAATGGTCGGCATGATAGAAAGTTATGAAAAACATCAACTTGTCATAAATGTACGGGATGAAATAAAATGTGGAGACGAAATTGAGATAATTTTTCCTGATATAATTGATGATCAGGTCATTGAAATAAAAAAAATATTAAATACATCAACAGGCAAGGAACTTAAGGCAGCGCATAATGGATATCGGATAATGGTGCCCGTTAACAACAAGGCGGGATTAATACATAACCTGATTATAAGAAAGAAAAATGAGTAACCAGAAAACCATCCGGAATTTTTCAATAATCGCCCACATCGACCATGGCAAATCAACCCTGGCCGATCGTTTGCTGGAGATGACCCACACAATTTCAGCCAGAGATATGAAAGCGCAGGTGCTGGATACGCTGGATCTTGAACAGGAAAGAGGAATAACCATAAAGCTGCAGCCTGCCCGTATGATGTATAAAGCCAAGAACGGGCACAACTATATGCTGAATTTAATAGATACACCGGGCCATGTTGATTTTACCTACGAGGTATCCAGAAGTTTGGCTGCCTGCGAAGGAGCGCTTCTTGTGGTTGATGCTTCACAGGGAATCGAGGCTCAGACAATGGCTAATATTTTTTTAGCCCTGGAAAATAATCTGCATATTATTCCTGTAATAAATAAAATAGATCTGCCCTCTGCTGATATAGAAAAAACAAAACGTGAAATAGAAGCGATATTAGGAAAAACCATGATGCTGGAAGTGAGCGCGAAAACAGGACTTGGTATAGAGAGCGTACTGGAAGCGATTGTCATCGAAGTCCCGGCACCTTCCGGAAAGGAGCAGGCACCCTTAAAGGCGCTGATATTTGATTCCATGTTTGACGCTTATCGCGGAGTAATTGTTATGGTCAGAGTATTTGACGGAGAGATTTTCCCCGGTCAAAAAATCAAGTTTATGAAAGCTGGAGCCAGCTATGAGGTGCTGGAAGTAGGGTGCTTTAAGCCCCAAAAAGTAAAAACCAACAAACTTTCTACGGGCGAAGTAGGATATATTGTTGCCAACATCAGAAAAATTTCCGATATCCGTATAGGTGATACTGTTACAGAATTGAACAATGAAACAGCAGATCATCTGCCTGGCTATAAAGAACCAAAACCCATGGTTTTTTCCGGTCTATATCCCGTTGACAGCGATAACTACCCATTACTGCGGGAAGCCTTGGAAAAACTAAAACTAAACGATTCCTCGCTGCACTATGAACCGGAAACATCAAAAGCTCTAGGTTTTGGATTTCGTTGCGGGTTTTTAGGCCTGCTGCACCTGGAAATTGTTAAAGAGCGTTTATTCAGGGAATTTAATGTAAACCTTATAGCTACTATTCCGGGCGTTGTTTATAGAATACTTTTATCTGATGATGAAATATTGTTAATTGATAATCCGTCCAAGTTCCCGGACAGAGGCAGGATTCAAAGCATTGAAGAACCAGTAGTCAAAGCAACCATTCTTTTACCATCAGATTATGTGGGGTCAATTATGGATTTGTGTAACAAACGCAGAGGTAAAATGCTTAACATGGAATATTTGGCTGAGACCAGAGTGCTGCTTTATTATCAACTTCCCTTAAATGAAATTCTGGTAGATTTTTTTAATCAGCTGAAAGCACTGAGCAAAGGATATGCTTCACTGGACTATGAATTTTCCGGCTACCAGGAGTCTGATATGGTAAAAGTGGATATACTGCTTAATCATGACGTTGTCGACGCTTTTTCATTCATCACCCATAAAGACAACGCCTATGCCAAAGGTCGTGATATGGTGAATAAACTGAAGGAATTTATCCCCAAACAAATGTTTGAAATACCTATTCAGGCCTCTATAGGCAGTAAAGTTATCGCCAGAGAAACAATTAAAGCCATGAGAAAGAACGTTACAGCCAAATGCTATGGAGGGGACATTACCAGAAAAAGAAAATTGTTGGAAAAACAAAAAGAAGGCAAAAAGAAAATGAAGAGCATCGGTCGGGTAGAAATCCCGGAAGAAGCATTTTTATCCATATTGACCATAGAAAATGACTAGTGGGCATTGCTTTATATATTCACATACCTTTTTGTACCAGAAAATGCGGTTACTGTAGCTTTTTTTCGATATCCCACAATTTTGAGCTTGAAAACAAATATTGTACAAGCCTGGTCCAGGAAATACGTGGTTATGAAGCGCAAAACATTAATATAGATACCATCTATTTCGGTGGGGGCAATCCGGCCTTGCTTAATCCCGGGCATCTGAAAATTATTCTGGAAGTTATCAGGGAGAGTTTTATTTTTGAACAAAAACCGGAGATTACCCTAGAAGCCAATGTGGAAAATCTTGAAGAAAAAAAGTTGGACTCATACAAAAAAATGGGTATTAATCGCTTGAGCGTAGGCATTCAATCTTTTGATGCTGAAAAATTAAAAATTCTTGGTCGGCACAGAACAGTTGAGCCCTACGCTATTTTGAATAAAGTTTTAGCAGAATTTAACAATGTCAGCCTGGACCTGATTTATGCGATCCCCAGTCAAACCGCCGAGGATGTTGCTGCTGATATTAACTCAATTCCTGAGCAAGTAAAACATGTTTCCTATTACTCGCTGATGTTGGAAAAAGGTACAGAACTGTACTCCCGCTACAAAAAAGGAACCATCAAATTGCTTTCAGAAAACGAGGAATTGAAAATGCAACAGACAATAATAAAAGAATTAAAAATAAGAAAACTCAGTCGTTATGAAATATCCAACTTTGCTTTAAAAGGTTATGAATCCAGGCATAACCTGCATTACTGGCGCTATGATGAGTATCTCGGGGTAGGCGCAGGCGCTGTTTCAACCTTAAATCATACCAGGCTTGAAAATGTCCGGGATATACAAAAATATATAAACGGCCAAAGACTACTTAAAAAATATAAGCTCAATACAAAGACAAGGGAGAAAGAATTTCTTATGATGAATTTGCGTCTGATAAAAGGATTTGAATTGCAGCAATACGGTGACAACTTTCAGGCGAACTTCAAAATAAAATACAAAAAATTTATAAACAAATATTTTAAATATCTAAGTTTAAGCAAGGAAAAACTTGCTTTTAACAGTAAAGGTTTAAATATATACAACTTGTTAATGTCAGAACTTTTTATAGAAGTATAAGTCAAATTTTGTTTAAGGTAAGTTGTACAGTTTGACCATCATTGCCGTATAAAACCAGAGAGTAATCATCACCGCTGGACGAAGAATATGTGATTTTACCCTTAACATCGCTGTTGCTATAAGCATTTTTGTAATAAGGATTAATTGGACAGGAATTCAGGTGTTCACTGTTTTTCAGAACAATATAGAGGTCGGAAGCCGTTAATTGTCCTACGGGATAAATATTGTTATCAACGTAATAATTTTCCAGCGAAGACTGAAAAGTTTTTAAATTTATTTCCGAGGTGATTTGATAACTTTTTGTTTGTACCTTCTTAATATTGGGAATTACCAAAGTTCCCAGCAATGCCATAATTGACAGAGCAATTAACAGTTCGATGAGCGAGAATCCTTTACGCATATTTTGCCTCCTTTTATGTGTTTACGTTAATATAGTATAATAATATTTATAAAACGTCAACACGAGAATTTGTGTCTGAGTTGTATTTATTTAAAAAATTGAATACAATAAAAACAAATGGATAACACCAGATTAAATATTCTTATTGCCAGCACCTTGGTCTTAACTGTTATATATTCTTTTAAGCTGGCTTTCAACGGATTATTCTTGCTTAGATAAAACTACGGAGGCTTCCTTGAAAAACCTAATCAGAAAGGCCTTTTTTTTGGTGGGCTTAGGAATATATACCTTTGCTGATTTCGGGGGATTATCTTTAAGTGACCTGGATTCAGGCGGAGGCACAATATCCCTTATTTCTAACGGAGGAGCCAATGTTTTAAACCTCAATATTGCTAAAAACTTTAAATTTGGGGAATTTAATATTGAAATGGGCTTAAACCTTGTTACGCCTGAGGATAAAAGACCTGCCGGCCTTAACCTGATTGAATTTCGTCATGCCGAATATGATAATAAAACAATAGGGCTGCGCTACGGATTACTCAACAATGTGACCTTGGGCTATGGACTGATTATGGATACCTATGACAGTTCTCCCGGCATTACTTATTTTGACGGTTCAAAGGCCGGAATAAAAGCCTACACCAAGCTTTATAAACCCGTATGTGTTTATGCGGTGGCAACCAATAAAAGATTATATGGTATACGACTGTCTTATGACATTGCCTATATGCCTGGCATTAACAAAAGTCTTGTGATTGGAGTTACATCAGTTAGCGACCAGGGTGGGGTAAAGTCAGGTAGTGCGCTTATCAATCAGAATGTTTCAGGATATAGTTTTGATGCCGGGTTTAATCTGGTGCAGGATTTGATAGATGTATTTTTAGAGTATGGCACACTTTCTAATAACAGCAATGGCATTACCACTGGATTAAAATATTACCTAAATGAAAATTTTACCGTGAAGACAGAATTCAGATCTTATGGAAACAATTTTGTGCCGGGTTTGTTTAATTCGACCTATGAAAAAGCACCTGTTGACCTTAACATATACAGCTCGGGCCCGGTGACTGGTGTTTTTGCAGGGTTTGAAGCCAGATTACTTCCGTTGGGAATTATTAACGCCGGTTATAGCCTGTATCAGGATAAAGCCCCTGCTTTAAAAGCTGCCGTTGCCTTTAGGGAGTTCATGGGTTATACGGGTGTGATAAACTACGAAAAGCTGGTATTCTCAGGAGCCCCGTATGTTGTTACCGCAGTTGTTTCCTATAAAATTAATATACTTACCTCCGCACAGATGAGCATAGAAAAAATTGGCGATAATGATGCAACATATTCTCTTGCTTATAAATTAAATTTTTAGTCATGAAAAAAGATTACAAACAAAATATTTATAAAAAAAATTATAAAAAGGTTCACCTGAAACCAGGCACCATGGTTTATCCCTTGCCGGCGGCTATTATATCTTGCGGCATATTACCCAGAGAATATAACATTCTTACCATTTCCTGGATAGGAACCATTTGCTCTGAACCGCCAATGTTGTCGATTTCCGTAAGGCCTGTCCGATATTCTTATGATATTATTAAAAAAAATAAAGAGTTTGTTGTAAATCTACCGGACTCAAAAATGGCCAGAACAGTAGATCTTTGCGGAGTAAGATCAGGAAGGGATATCAATAAATGGGAAGTACTCAAATTGAAGCCCTGTTCTTCAAAAATTATTAAAACACCCCAGATTGAGAATTGTCCGGTCAGTATTGAATGCATGGTTAAGCAAATAATACCCTTGGGCAGCCATGATTGTTTTATAGCGGAAGTCGTAAACGTTTCCGTGCATGCCTATCTGGTTAACAAAAACGGTTATTGTGATTTGGAAAAGGCTGATTTGTTGTGCTATATGCACGGAGCTTATCATGATTTGGGAAAAACTATAGGAAGGTTTGGATACTCTGTGAAAAAATCTTAAGGTTTTTCCAGAATATTAGTCTCTTTGGTTTTAATTTTATCTTTGTTTAAATAAAAATAATCATGTTGATATTCTAACAGGTCTTTTTCTTTAACAAATTCGTCCCTGATACGTTTACAAACCTTCAGTTTTAAGTTCAGGACTTTTTCTTGAGTATAATGCTCCGCTTTACCCAGATTGGCCATCTGTGTTTCCAGTTGTGTGCGGATCTCATCCATGATTTTTAGTTCTTTTTTTATTTTTTTTCCTGACCCACCCAGAATGCAGATCATTTCCGAATTATATTCGTTTTCTTCGTATAGCAGCTCGTTTTCTTCCTCAGCCCCTTTTAAAGCCTTTCTTTGCATTTTTTGAAGCTCAGGAATAGTAACTCCTATGTTGGTAAGTAATTGTCCCAAAAACGCAGATTTAAGCTCGGCAAATTTGGCTACGATAAAATTGTGGGATTTGGACTGTAAAAAATTTTTCAGATATTTATCTATAAGGATTTCTTTTCTGTCTTCCAAAGATATTTTGTACCCTAATTTGTGGGCAATAATCTGAGCAGACAGTGTTTTATCAAATTTTCTGATGCTGCTTATGGTTACGTGATCAACATCCAGCAAAGGATTAGCTTGCATCTCATTATCCTTGGATTTTGTGATATTCCAGCGGATTCCTGATTGGGCTACTGTTTTAACAGCCTCATGATGCCGGTCATGCTCTGCAGCTTTTTGGTAGCCCTCCAGCTGATTGGCCTTCATCTGTTTTTGTACATCTAATGGTGTAACTTTGTTTAAGTTCATGATTTTATAGTTGAAAAACTATTCGATATTACTGAGTAATTAACTTGGAAACCTCTTCTTCTATCTTTTTTAAGTAATCAAAAGTGGAAACAAGTGTTCGGTTAACGTCCTGAATTTGCTGTAATTTCGTATTAATTAAAAAAATCGCACCCGGTGTGTTTTTATCTGGAATCAACTCACCGTCAATAGTCATTGAGTCTGAGCTGCTATCCGTCATATCTTTGGTGATTTGATCTATTTTTTTCTGCAGGTCCTGCATAAATGTTTTTCTATCACCGAGAAAATATTTTTCATTTTTATTTGTAGCTATTAGCGATTGCTTGGAATCATTTATTGAAAATATGTTTTCAGAATCTATCTGGACCATTTTTTCACCCCTCTTACTTAGTGATTATCGACAAAAATTGCAGGAAGTATGTATTTATATTTCTTAATGTATTTGAAAACGTTAACAATAAAAATAAGGATATTTTCGCCAGCGCAGGGCTTCCATGGTCTTCTGTAACGTTTTTATTGAAATTGGAGCGGGCAAAAATTCGCTGATTTTTTGTTGGATTTGTCCATCAGCATTTTTTAATTTTTTTAAGAAATCTTTTTTATTGTTTGCGAGAAGCTTGGTTTTGTTCTGCAAAAGAGATTGTTTGTTCTGTAAGAGTTTCTCAATTACCCCTTGTTGCTTAGGGTTTAAGTCCAACTCCTGAAAAAATTTTTCAGGATGATAAAATATTTTACGCAAATACTCATCTGAATTGCTTTTTTGATAACTTTCAGAGATATTTTCTGAAAACAGATATCTGTTTGCGCTTACACAGCCGAAAGCAGGTGGCGTTACTTTCAACTCCTGCTTCATGTATTCATCGGTAAAACTGTCATATTTACAACCACCCAGCCCGTGAATAAAGAAATCGCAGCAAAAAAGACGAAGCAGTAAAGACACCATAAATGCGCGAGGAACAATCAGATAATTTTCGGGCAGATATTTAATGTATAAGTGAATTTGGTCGCCTGGAAGTTCACAGATTTTTTCTCGGAAATTGAAAAAAATAAAATTATTTTTATTTCGTTTAATATAAAGTGGTAACCGGGCTTTAGTGGTTTTATCGACGACCCAGAAGGGTGTCTCAAACCTGTCCTGCTGGATATTTAGTCCAGGAAAGGGTTCAGCAGGATTTTTTAGATGATTTTTGCTCTTAAATTTTTGCAGCAAAACGTTATAGGATCTGGCAAAAATTTGATTATGTAAAAAGAAATAACCGAAAATTGCTTGTACCTCTTTAATTTGACAAATAATACTCAAGGGGATCTCCAAAAAGCTTGTTTGTTCCAGATATCGCCGGATAAGTGTGTTAGCCAAAACAATACTTTTTCCTGCAAAAACTTGATAATAATCACTAGCTGCTTGAAATTTATCCGGCAGCTTGATATTGAAGCCCTGTAAATTTTGATAAACATCACCGAATAGCCTGCTGATAGTGTTTTTAGATTTCAATTTTTGAAACATAAAAAGACCTCGCGCTGTTAATGAGGCGGTTTTAATCATAACCTGACCCTCTTTGGTTTTAACAGGAAAATATAAAAGCCCTCCATCGCCGGCATCAGTATCAATAATTATATTTATGCCCGTGAAGGCTTGTTCTGTTACCATTTGTTGCAGGAAAACATTTTTTTCCAAAATACCGCAATGATAAATTTCAGGTTGATGACCTGTAGCAACCACGGTTTCATCCTGAACCGGGCTAATATCCTTTAAGGGCAATCCGCAAGATTGCCCGGTAATATTCAACTCTTTTGTATATTGATAAGCATTTTGCAATAATTGTATTCTTAAGGAATTTTTTTCCTTGGAAGATAAAATTAAAGCGGTATCTCTCAGGGATTTTTTATTTTCCTGAATTAATTTGTTCCACAAATTGTATTCAGGATTACAAATAGTTTCTTTTAACGTATCAGGCATTCAACAGGCTTTCAGGCGTATGAAGCTGAATGTGTTCTTTGCAAACAAACGGTTCGCCAAAAGACTGCCGTATTTGTTTGCCCCAATAAGCATTTTCCAGTTTTACCGATTCGAAAACATGAATATTTTTTTTATTGGCAACAAACTGAGAAACATAACTATTTAATGCTTTAATTTTAGTTTCCATAAATTCGCTTATATTAAAAATGAAAGAAGGTTCAGTTTTAAGCCGCATATGCAAAGTAAGATAATGAAATATTTTTTTCGGGTAATAAGGCGTGTTAGGCATATCGGTTTTAGAAAGCTTGGCATAGAATCTAGCTGCCTGGCAAAGCTTTGCAGCTTCCAGATGATCCGGATGGCCGTCATCCCAATATGGAATAAATAATATCTTTGGTTTATATTGCCGGATAACAGATGCTACCTTTTTGCGGTTTTCTACAGAGTCTGTAATTTCTCTGTTTATCAGGTCCAGGGTAATTCTTTTCTCAATTTTTAGTATCTTGGCGGATTTTTGTGCTTCCTTCATTCTTTTCGTGTGAGTACCCTCAGGCGTCGGTTCGCCATCGGAAAGATCAAGAAGTACAACTTTATAGCCGGCATTGGTAAAAGCAGCTATGGTTCCGCCCATACCTATTTCAATGTCATCAGGATGTGCACCTATAGCCATTATATCGATTTCCATTTTTTGACCTCCTTTTCAATTGTTTGCAAATAATAACGCAAACGCGCATCAGGATCATCCAGGATCTTTCCAAACGAACGTTCGGCATGGAAATATAGCCTGGGCACGGGTAACTCTGTCAGCTCGAGCTTAAGAAAAGCAACCTGGACCAGCAGCTGAAGAGGCAAGGCATAGCCTTTTTCAGTTAATTTCAATTTTTTTAAGCTGTTAATACTATAAGCTTTAAATCCGCAAAAAGCATCGGTTATTTTTGTCGCTAGAACCTTGTTTAAAGCCTGGGTGACGATTTTGTTTATCCTGAAGCGGTCTTCAGGAGCGTCAAGATTTTGAGTATACTCTTTTAGGTAACGGCTTCCGGAAACAATATCAGCAGTTACAGAGTTTTTTATGAAAGCGGGGATTTGGGACGGTTCATGTTGCGCATCGCAATCCATTGTTATAGCCAGATTGTACCCGTTAACTATAGCGTAATTAAATCCATCAATCAAAGATTTTCCATAACCCTGGTTTTTTTTGTGTTTAATCATCATTATATCTTTGCGGTTTAGTGCCTCTACAACACACCTGGAAAGGTCTGTTGAGCCGTCATCTATTAGTAAAATGTCGTCGCAATAATATTTTATTATTTCATTCAAAACAGGTTTTATTGTTTTTTCTTCATTAAAAAAGGGAATAATCAGCAGATTTTTAGTCATTTCAGATATTATTCCATTTAATATAATAAAAAGAAAACAGGTAGCCATACTTCAGATAAAGAAGAAAATTTTTTCTTTTCCAGGCGCCACTACTGATAATAGCTGCTTTTTCTTTGATCCACCAATATAGTGCTGTTTTTTGCAGAAGGCTAAGATGTTCCGCGTGTTGCTTTAATAATTTTCGCATGGAGTAGATACGAAAACGGTCCATACCCCAATATTTTCGTGATAGCTGATCTGCATGACCACCCTTTTTTACGATTAGTTTTTTTGGATAGAGATAAATAGGATAGAATAAACTGATCCTTAACCACAGGTCATAATCCTCGACAACTGGTAGTCTGGTATCAAAGCAGCCAACTTTATCGAGAACTTCCTTTTTAATCATAACCGCTGAAGGAGAAACAATACAAAGGGGCAGACTGTCAAAGAAAATATTCCCGCTGTGTTTGGTGTGTTTTTTCATATGATTGACTCTTTTTCCATTACGGATCCAGGTTTCATCAGTTTGGCAAACAGCAACTTTTTTCTGCTCCATAAAAGCTAGTTGTTCTTCTAATTTTGTTTTTATCCACAGATCGTCGCTATCTATAAACGCTATATATTTGCCTCTAGCCTTGGAAATTCCAAGGTTTCGTGCGCTGGAAACCCCTTTGTTCGGTTGTGTAAAACAGTAAATTTTCTGTGGATAACTCTGCTTAAAAAAATCAACAATATTGACCGAGCGGTCAATAGAGCCGTCATTGATAATCAACAGCTCAAAGTCCTGAAAGCTTTGAATTAAGATGGATTCAATGGTTTCCTTTAAAAATTGCTCTCTGTTAAATATCGGAAGAATAATAGAAATGAGTGGTTTTTTCCTGTTGTTTATAACTTGTGGATAGCTTTTAGCCATAGACTGCTAGTTCCAGGGGAATTCAACCCATATATCACGATTCAGTTTATGGCCCGTAAAATCAACGTTAATGTTGCTTTTACCTTTGTCTATAAGTACAGCCCAGTAGGATTTTTCAGCAATTTGTGCCAATAAATCTTTTAATAAGTAATAAGTAGACCCTGTATCCAGAATATCGTCGACAACCAGAACATGGTTCAGCTTTATTTCTTTAGGATAATAAAGAATTTTAGGGCTTATCAGTTTTTTGTCGGAATACAGCTGAGTATTTATTATATAAAGTTTTTTTATTGAAAGCTGATATGCCAAAAACCCTGAAAGAGAAAGTCCTCCCCGGGCTATGCCGATAATAGAATCAATCGGCACCTTGCTTTCTATAATTTCTCGATAAATTTTTCGGGATAATTTGTCAAAATCTTCCCAGCTGAGTTTGTTTGTTTCAGTTAACATATTAATTTATTTATCCAGGCTCTTATTATAGAATAGTTATTATAATGAAAAAAGCAAACTATTACCATTCATATCCCGGAAAAAAGGTACAGTGCCTGCTGTGCCCTAACAAATGTATGATCAGCCCTGATAAAAAAGGTTTTTGTGATATAAGACAAAATAAAAACGGGGTGCTTTATAACAGTATATATAATGCTTATTCATCTATAGCGGTAGATCCTATTGAAAAAAAACCTTTATATCATTTTTATCCGGGTAGTCAAATCCTTTCCCTGGGTTCAATAGGCTGTAATTTTAAATGCAGGCATTGCCAGAATTGGCAGATATCGCAACCTGGACGTAATTCTGTTAAAAGAGAAATGCAGTGCATAGAACCTGAAGAAATTTTAAATATGACCACAAAATATTATCTTGATATGGTAGCTTTTACCTATAATGAACCCAATATTAATTTTGAAACAATTTTCGAAGCAGCAAAATTATTAAAAAATAATGACAAAAAAGTAGTTTCGGTTACCAACGGATATGTCTGCCTTGAGCCTCTGGCCGAATTAATGCCCTATATCGATGCTTATAGCATAGACTTGAAAGCATTTACAGATAAGGCGTATACAAAACTAACAGGAGTAAATGCAAAAGAAAATGTTCAACAGGTTATCGATTTTTTGGTAAAAAAAGAAAAACATATTGAACTTGTATGGAATCTGGTTACAGACATTAATACTGATCTGGGACAAATAGAAGAGGCATTTGACTGGGTGGCTAGCCTGAGTAAATATATTCCGTTTCACATAACAGTTTTTTTCCCGAATTTGGATTTTGCTGACAAAATGCCGGTTCCGGGAGATGTGGTATCAGCCGCTACCTGCCTGGCTAAGGAAAAAGGGCTTAAATATGTGTACAGCTCCAGTTCTGAAGATACATTATGCCCGAATTGTAATTTTTATCTGATAAAACGAAGACATTTTCAGATAATCGAAAATAATACTGCAGGGAAGATCTGTAAAAATTGCCACAAGGTTATTCCCTGGTTTATAAATTAAATGGCGCGGACAACAAATATTATAATCGCGATTGACGGGCCGGCGGCTTCAGGAAAAAGTACAGTAGCTGCTCTTCTGGCCAAAAAAATGGGTATTACCTATTTAAACTCCGGACAGATGTATAGAGCAATTACCTATAAATGTCTGGCGAACAAGATTTCCTTTTCTGATATTGATAAAATAGTGGAGATTACTAAAAATACTTCTTTTTCCATTTCCGCAAACATGCTGTTGATTGATGGAAAAAACTATAAAAAACAGGTTAGCTTGCCTGAGGTTGAAAACAATGTATCTATTGTAGCCAAAATACCGGAAGTTAGGGATATATTAATCAAAAAACAAAGAGAAATTGCCAGAAATAAAAGTATTATCATGGACGGCAGGGATATCGGGACGATTGTCTTTCCGGACGCTACTTATAAATTCTACCTGGATGCGTCTATAGAAACTAGGGCCGAAAGAAGATGTAAAGAGCTGGCTCAAAAATTTCCGGACCAGTTATTTAGTTTAAAAAAAATAATAAACGAAATCAAAGACAGAGACAATATTGATATGCAAAGAAATGTTTCTCCCTTAAAACAGGCCAAAGATGCAATATTAGTAGACACAACACGATTAAGCATAGAAGAAATGATGATTCAATTATATAATACAATAAAACTTGGGAAAGAAAAAAACCATGAACATGCTTAAAAAGAAAATGACCAGGCTAAGAAACTATTTTTTCACAGGACTCTTTGTCATTCTTCCTACAATAGTGACAATTTGGATAGTTGTTTTTATTTTCAAACTGTTTGGCGCGCCGGTTGGTAAGTTTTTGAATGTTTTATTTTTTGCAAAAGGTTTGGACAAGGCGAGCGAGGTTATCCTCGGTTTTTTAATAGCAGTAAGCCTGATTTCCCTGATTGGATATCTGGCTAATATTACCTTTTTAAAACGTATTGCAAACAGCATTGAGGAGTACTTACACAAAATACCCCTTATAAACATGATTTATCCAGCAGTTAAAAAAATGATTAAGGCAATAACCACTGATAACAAAACTTTCCAGAGGGTTGTGTTAATAGAATATCCCAGAAAAGGGTTATATTCGCTATGTTTTGTCACAAAAGAAGTATTTCCTAATGTATTAAACGAAAGTGAAAATGAAAAAAGGCTTGTTTCAGTTTTTGTACCGACAACCCCGAACCCTACGTCAGGATTCATCTTATTGGTTCCCAGAAATGAAATCAAGTCTGTAGACATCTCTGTAGAAGATGGTATTAAAATGATTGTTTCAGCAGGCTTTGTATCACCAGATGAAGTCTGATAAATTTAATTTTACCAACGAAATTCTTAACTTGCTTTTTCTTATAACCGCTGGTTTGTCTGCAAGTTTTGGCTTGAAAAGTTTTTTGATCCCCAATAAATTCCTGGATGGTGGAGTAACAGGGATTTCGCTTTTGATATATTTTTTAACCAAAATGGACCTGGTGCTGCTGATTGCGGTTATTAACATACCCTTTATAATTTTAGGATATATTTTAATCTCCAGAGGTTTTGCTCTCAGGACTTTATTGGCAATTATCATTTTAGACGGCTGTCTGCTTTTTATAAGATATCCCATTATAACTTCAGATAAATTTTTGGTCGCTATTTTCGGAGGTATTTTTTTGGGCGGTGGAGTTGGTCTGGCAATACGTGGTAGCTGTGTGATAGATGGCACAGAGGTTCTGGCTCTTTTAATCAGCCTAAAAACCCGCTGGATGGTAGGTAGCGTAATATTGTTTCTAAATATTTTAATTTTTAGTCTTGCCGCCTTGCTTGTTAATATTGAAACAGCCCTTTATGCCATGCTGACATATTTTGTAGCATCTAAAACTGTAGATTTTATAGTACATGGAATTGAAGAGTATACAGGAGTGACCATTATTTCAGATTGTAGCGACCAGATCAGACGTCATATAATTGATACAATGCAAAGAGGGGTTACTTTGTATAAAGGAAAAAGAGGCCTTAATGATAAGGAATTTGATATCATCTATACGGTTATTACCAGGTTGGAAATACCCAAGCTTATTTATCAGATTACCCAGATTGACCAAAATGCTTTTATTATTCAGCAAAGTATCAGCGATACCCAGGGGGGCCTCATCAAGTCACGGCCTATAATAACAAAACAGGTCCGACAAAAAGGTAGCTGAATATCCCGGAAGCCTTTAAACATATATCCAGTACAAACAAATAATGTTTAAAAATTTTTAAATTGGGCATAAATAAAATATGAATATAGATAGCAATATAAGCAGTATTCTTAATAAATACACAAGCACTCAAAATTCAATAAATTATAAAGAAACGTCGGTTGAGAATAAAGCTGAAAACAAACAGGAACAACAGACTGTAAAAGTAGAAGTTCAGCATGTTGCCATTCTTCAGGAGCAAAAGCCGATAGAAAAGCCACGTGAAAATGAAGATGTGGTTTATGCAAAAATGGCTGAAACAGATACAAAAACAGAACGACATAGAGTTGTAGAAACTGCACTTCGTGAGGAAGCCGCCAGAAATGCGCAAGCCAGCAGAGCAGGTGAAATGGAAGCGCAAAAGCAAAGCCAGAAAGAAACTTCTTTACATGCCTATCAGGAAGTAGCAAACCGAACAATCAGTGCAAAAGAAGGCGGAGTAGTTGGTCAAGCCTGGAACGCCTGAAAAGTTATTCAAGAAATTCCCAAAATTTATGATTATGATATAATTGAAACGCTATGCGTATTCACTATCTTCAACATGTGCCCTTTGAAGACCTGGCAGCGATTAAACCCTGGGCAGAGAGTAAGGAAATAGTCCTAAGCCGAACCTGCCTGTTTGACGGAGAGCCTTTCCCGGATGTTAATGATATTGATGGTTTGATAATTGTTGGCGGACCTATGGGGGTGTATGAAGAAAATAAGTATCCCTGGATGCATGAGGAAAAAAAATACATAGAAACAGCCATTAAAAAAGATAAAAAAGTTTTAGGCATTTGCCTCGGGGCCCAACTAATTGCCAATGTTCTTGGAGCTAAAGTTTATAAAAATAAATATAAAGAAATAGGTTGGTTTGACATAAAACTTACAGGACAGGCTAAAACCTCGAAGCTTTTTAAAAGTTTTCCTGATACGTTTAAGGTTTTTCAATGGCATGGGGATACTTTTGATACTCCTACTGGAGTAAAAAATCTGGCTAGTTCCATAGCCTGTAAGAATCAGGCCTTCGAGTATAACAGAGGGCAAGTTGCGGCGCTTCAATTTCATATTGAGTCATCAACTGGCAGCATTAAATATTTATTACAAAATTGTAATGATGAACTTATAAAGGACAGCTATATTCAGTCCTCTAAAGAAATTCAGGCTGGAATAAATTATATAAAAGAAAACAACCGCTTAATGACTGAATTTTTAACACACCTTTTAATAGAACCTTAATAATGGTAGAACTGCTTGCTCCTGCCAAAAACCTGGAATGCGGAATAGCAGCAATTAATTACGGAGCCGATGCTGTATATATAGGCGGTCCTGATTTCAGCGCACGCAGTCAGGCAAGCAATTCTATTGCTGATATCCGCAGGCTTGTTCTTCATGCGCATCAATATTGGGCCAAGGTTTATGTAGCTTTGAATACACTGTTAACGGATAATGAAATATCAATTGCTGGAAAACTTATTCGGGAATTATATGAAGCAGAAATAGATGCGCTGATTATACAGGATATAGGTTTACTGGAAAGCGATTTACCACCAATTCCTCTTTTTGCCAGCAGCCAAATGACTAATATGACTACAGAAAAAGTACAATTTCTACAAAAGGCAGGTTTCAAAAGAGTTATTCTGGAAAGAGCATTAAGTCTGGAAGAAATAAAAGAAATCAGAAGAAAAACAACAGTAGATCTGGAATGTTTTGTGCATGGTTCTTTATGTGTGGCTTATGGCGGATTTTGTAATTTAAGCTATATTCAGGGCAAAAGAAGTGCTAACAAGGGTAATTGTGCCCAACCGTGTCGTAAAAGATACGATCTTTATGATGAAAACGGATTGGTCTTAGGCAGCAAGAATTTTCTGAGCCTGAAAGATTTGAACCTATCCGAATCTTTAGAACAACTGATGGACGCGGGTATATCTTCATTTAAGGTTGAAGGTAGACTTAAGGATGTAAATTATATTAAAAATATCATCTATTATTACAGAAAAAAAATAGACAAATTGAAATCCGCAACAAAAGTTTCCAGCGGATTCTTCTATGAACGCCCATCAAAATTATCCTTTGAGGTTAATCCGGAAAAAACATTTAACAGGGGCTATACATCTTATTTTTTTAAAACCAGACAAAAGATGGCTTCACTTGATAGCCCCAAGTCGTTAGGGGAAGAAATAGGGAAAATAACCGGAATAACACAGAGATATATTGAGCTGAATAAATCGGCTGAACTAAATCCGGGTGATGGAATATGTTTCTTTGATCGGGAGAATAAGCTGGTGGGAACCTATATAAACAAAGTTGAGAATAATAAAGTTTTTTTAGACAAGCACCTCGACAGGGCAAAACGAGGAATACTGATATACAGAAATTTCGACAAACAGTTTAATCAGTGGCTGAAGAGAGATCCCATTCAGAGAAAAATTAAGATCCACTTTTTATGTTTCCAGACGAAAAACGATTATTCTATTAGTGTTTTTGACGAAGATGGGATTTCGGTGACCAGATGCATTGCCAGGAAAGAACAAGGAAATAGTACTGCTGGAGACTTAAAAGAAAGGTTCAAGCGCGGGTTACAAAAATGTGGCGGAACTCTATTTTACTGCGTAAACGTTAAAGTTGATTCGCCGGAGCTGCCTGATTTATCTTTGAGTGAGATAAATCTGATCCGCAGGCAACTATTGGATTTGTTGGGGAAAGAAAGGATAAAATTTTTTCAACGTGTGATAAATTACCCGGAAACAGAACAAAATTTTTCACTAAAATTTGATATTAACCGGGCCGAGAATGTGAGCAACGAGAAAGCTGAACTATATTATAAACGTCACGGAGTTGAAAAAACTTATAAAGCCATTGAAAACCTGACAGAGCAGGATGAAAGAAGCTTAATGACCACAAAATATTGTATTAAATACGAGCTGGATTTATGTCCTAAGAAATCTAAAATAAAACAAAACTCAAAAAATTTTTATATCAGAGATGAAAAAGGAAGAGATTTTTTGTTGTCTTTTGATTGTGATAAATGTGAAATGCAGGTTAGGCAGAAAAGTTAAAAAGTCATCCCATAACGTTCGCTGAAAAGTTTCTGAATAAACTGATCATTTGTTTTGACCCGATCTACAAAAGCTACAACCTCCTGAGGCAGTTCTTTTTTATCCATTTTATCGTAGATTTCCATGAGTTTATTAAAGGGCATTGTTTGCAGTTCGCCAAGATTGTATCCCTGTTTTTCCAGCGCTTTTTTGACAGCGCCCAAATGAGAGTTGTTTATTTCTGGCATATAAGACATATCAAAGGCTGACATGATTTATGTATATAATTCCCTGATTATTCATAATACAAACATGTTTAATTATTGATATTTTTGGGAAAAGTATAATCTAAATGTAGTAAAGACTGGAAAAAACTGATGAAAAACAATAAAATGTAACATTAAAGAAGCGGGGGAAATTCAAGAGGAAAATGGATAAAGACAGCAGAAGAATATATGATAAACTTGTTTTAAAAGCGGGAGACCTTTTACCCTTACCGATTACAATTCATGAATTGATAAAAATAACCAATAATCCTAATGTCAGTAGCAGGGACATAGGAAAAGTAATCGAAAAGGACCAGGCCATGACCTCACGCGTTTTAAGGTTGGCAAATTCAGTGTATTACGGTTTTACTCAAAGGATCAGAACGATTTCTCACGCCATTGTTTGTCTGGGATTCAGCAAAGTTAAAAGCCTTGCTTTGACCGTTTCAACTTATGAAATATTAAATGCAGCTTTGGAAAAATACGCCATGAAAGAGGGCGCTTTATTTAATCACAGCATAGCGGTAGCTATCGGCGCCAGCACGATAGCAGAAAAAACTGGAATAAAAGACACAGAAGAAGCATACGTTATCGGCCTTTTACATGATATCGGGAAAATGGTTATTGACCAGAATTTGCATAAAGATGAGGTGACACCTGTCTGGGAACTGTATAAACAGGGTACTATGAAGTTTCATCAGGCTGAAAAGGAAGTGCTGGGTTTTGATCACGCTGATGTCGGGTCGGAAGTAGCCAGACGCTGGAATTTTCCTAACGAACTTTGTAACGCCATAGGATATCATCACTCCCCCCTGAGCGCTCCCGGGGACATAAGGACTGCATATATTGTAAACCTGGCTGATGGCCTGGCTAAAACAATGATTGATTGCAAAGGTATGTCCGAAGAGCAGGATGTCAGCCTGGAAATAGAAGGAATATTTAAAGAAAAGAACCTGGAAAAACTCGGTTTGGTAAAAGAAAAAGTATTGGATATAAGAAATATTATTGCACAAAAAGTAGAAAAAGTTTTGGCAGAATTTAAAAATTAGGCATAGGAAATATTATGAGTCAAACAATAGATATTGAAACACTAAACAACCTACCGGCAGCAGAGTTAGTAAAAATCATTATTGATTTGCAGCAACATATACAGGAAAAGGATAATATTGAGGAAGAAATAGAAAAAAACTATCATTTGCAAAATACTATCAGCTCTATATTGCAGGCATTTCTGGGCAATATGTCATTGGAACAACAACTGAAATACGTACTGGAACTGATCATATCGCTACCCTGGTTTGATATTCTTATTAAAGGCTCAATTTATCTGATGGACGAAGAAAAACAGGAATTATTTTTATATACTTATCATAATCTGCCTGAAGAAATTGTCAGAAATTGCGGACGTATAGCATTGGATAAAGGATTCTGCGGATTAGCAGCAACAAAAGGAGAAATTCTTTATTCTGACCCCCAGACAAACAAACAACTTTGTCTCAATAATTGTAAAGGTGAGAATGACCAATGCCAGTATTGTATTCCTATCATGAATATAAACAAAACCATGGGAATTATTAATATTTATGTAAAAAAAGAACATCAGGAGTCTCAGGATGCCAAGGATTTTTTCAGCATTGTAGCCAATATTGTGGCTGGTATTATTGATCATAAAAAAACAGAAAAAGAACTGGAAAAGCACCGTAATAATCTTGAGGATATTGTAAAACTGCGCACAGAAGAACTTTCCGAGGCAAATATAAATTTAATGGAAGCGATACAAAAGGTTGAAAAGGCCAGCAAACTGAAAAGTGAATTTTTGGCTAATATGTCCCACGAAATAAGAACGCCGATAAATGGCATTTTGGGAATGACCGAACTTCTAAAAAAGGAACCTTTCAATGAAGAACAGAAAGAGAAATTAAGGATTATATCGATCTCCACCAACGCTTTGCTGGACTTGGTTAATGATATTCTGGATTTGTCCAAGATTGAAGCAGGCAGGCTGGAGCTGGAAAGTATTCCTTTTAATATTAACAATTTGATAGAAGAAAAACTAAAGATGTTTCAGTACACTGCCAAAAACAAAGGGCTGGAACTTATGCATCAAATTCAGGATTCTATACCCGAGTTTGTAAAAGGTGACCCGGCAAGAATACAGCAAATAGTGATAAACCTGGTGAACAATGCTATAAAATTTACAAAAGAGGGCGGCATAACGATTACCGTTAATATTTTGGAGGAAAACAACAATTCACTTGTGCTTATTTTTTCGGTTAAAGATACCGGTATAGGTATTGAGTCTGATAAAACCGAGGTTATATTTGACAGTTTCAGACAAGCTGATGGTTCGCATTCCAGACAATTCGGCGGAACAGGACTAGGGTTGGCTATATGTAAACAACTTGTAACCTTAATGAAAGGCAGAATTTGGGTTGAAAGCAAGGTTAATGAGGGCAGTGAGTTTAAATTTACTGTCGAATTCACTAAATTGTCCCCTACAGAATTAAATGAACTTAAAACCGAAATAAAAGCCAATGAAGAAGTACAGAAAAAAATAAGACCTTTAAAAATATTGCTGGCTGAAGATTATATAATCAATCAAAAAGTAGCTATAGGGCTTTTAAGTATTAATAATCACAAGGTTACACTTGCCAATAATGGTAAGGAAGCTGTGGACTGGTATAAAAAAGAACGGTTCGATATAGTATTAATGGATATACAGATGCCCGAGATGGATGGTATGCAGGCCACGACTATTATCCGAGAACTGGAAAAGCAAAACAATCACAGAACGCCGATTATTGCCTTAACAGCGCACGCAATTGCCGGTGACAGGGAAAAATATATGGAAAGTGGCATGGATGATTATCTAACCAAACCTATAAATAGCGAGCATATGGAGCAAATGCTGCAAAAACACACAGCATTTATTTCTGACCAGGAACTGGAAGTAAATAAAAAACCACAGCAACCCCCGGTTATTATGGAACAACCAAAAGTAATAATTGAAGCGCCTCTTGATATAGAACAATCAATCAGAGAATTTAAGGGTAACGCAGAATTAGTGCATGCCATACTTGATGAATTTTTGAGCAAGATTATTGAAAATCAGATTGTACTGATAAAAGAAGCAATTGATACTGGTAATTACGAAACTATCAGGGCGGAAGCCCACTCCATAAAAGGAGGAACTGCCAATATTAAAGCTAATTTTCTATCATTAGCAGCGAAAGAACTGGAGTTTGCCGCTAAAGACAGCAACCTGGAAAATTGTAAAAATTTTTTCGAGAAGCTATTATATGAAAAAGATAGATTAAAGAATTACTACTACCAGGAGGTAAAAAATGAAAGTAATGATAATCGATGATGACCTTATAAGCCGCAAGAAGTTGATGGAAATATTAAAACCACGCGGTGAATGTGAGGAGTATGAGAGAGGAGATGTAGCGCTTGTAGCTTTTGAAAAAGCCGTTAAAAATAAAGAATATTATAGTTTGGTTACTATTGATATAAACATGCCTCACTTGAGCGGAATATCAGTACTTCATAAAATACGTGACATAGAAGATGAGTACAAGTTGTCAAAAGATAAAAAAGTCAAAATAATGATGGTAACCTCCAGTAATGAAAAAGAAAAAGTTAGCGATGCGATGGAAATGGGATGTGATGATTATATCTTAAAGCCATTTGATGAAGAAGTTATTTTGGAAAGACTCGAAATAAACAACTATATGACAGGGTGGGAAAAGAATAAAAGGCTGAAGATCATGGTTGTTGATGATGAAATGATCAGCCGCAAAAAACTGGTGGAGTCGTTTAAAGATTATGGTGACAGCGATGAATTTGAAAAAGGTACGGACGCAATACAGGTTTTTAGAAAATCAGTTGAGGACAAAAAAAAATATGACTTGATAACAATTGATATTAATATGCCAGATATAGATGGCATATCGATCCTGCATAAAATTAGAGCAATTGAAATAGAACAGAAAATTCCGCAGCAACAACAGACAAAGGTAATAATGGTTACTTCAAATACTGATAAAAGCAAGTTTTATGAGGCCTTGTCGTTGCGTTGCGATGACTATATATTAAAGCCTTTCAATGAAAATTTAATTTCAGACAGAATGAAAACTTATGATATTGAAGAATAGCCAAGAAAAGGGGGAATAATATATGTTAATAATGGTAATAGATGATGAATTGATCAGTCGCAAAAAACTTGCGGAGATATTAAAACCATTCGGAGAGTGTATGGAATTCGACCGGGGGGATGTAGCCCTGGTGGCATATGAAAAGGCACGCAAGGAATATAAACAAATAGACCTTGTAACCATAGATATTTCCATGCCTTATTTGAATGGTTTATCCGTATTGCATAAAATCAGAGACATCGAAACTGAACTGGGTGTCCCCAAAGAATTAAAGGCTAAAGTAATAATGGTGACCTCAGAAAATGATCGCAACAAATTTATGGATGCAATGCAGCAAGGTTGTGATGATTACATTTTAAAACCTTTTGATGAAAACAATATTTTGGAACGCTTGAAAAGCCATAATATTTTACCCAAAACATAAGATTAGTGGTATCAATGAAGGCATTACGATTTATTCTGGGAATATTTTTTCTCCAAAGCATTATTTATTGCGCGGTTTTAGCGCCAGATAAAAGTTTGTTTCCGGATAGATTTTCGGTGTTCGGTAATAAAATTGTGGACAGCCGCCAGCAGGAGGTTGTTTTTCGTGGAATTTCAGCCATGGACCCAATTTATCACTATTTTAACGGGGATGATATTGTTTGGGGTGAAGATTATTATAACCGGATAAAGGATTGGGGTGCTGATATTATTCGTTTACCGATTCACCCATATTACTGGAGAGAATATGGCAAAGAGAAGTGTCTGCAAATATTGGATAAAGTTATTGACTGGGCTGAAAAAAATAAAGTTTATGTTTATATAGACTTTCACTCTATCGGCTTTCCGCCGGCAGAAGACTATGATGGCAATTTCGACGGCATATATCTGACTTCAGTTGATGAAACGAGTGGTTTCTGGGAAACAATTGCGGAAAAATATAAGAACAATCCTGTAGTTGCTTTTTACGAAATATTTAACGAGCCGGTATATGCAGGATTTTGTTTCAGTGAAGACGGCAGGTCTACACCAGCTGATTGGCTAGCCTGGAAACAAGTGGCTGAGGATTTGACAAAAATAATCAGAAGACATGATGAGCATAAGCCGATTATTATTGGGGGAATGTATTGGGCATATGATTTATCGCAAGCTTTAAAAGACCCTTTAAGTGATAAAAACATAATTTATGCGGCTCATCCTTATCCTGGCAGCAGTCAGTATAAAAGCTGGGATGATGCTTTCGGTAAAATCAAAGAAAAATACCCGGTTTTTGTGACAGAATTCGGGTTTGAGCGGGAAGGGCAGAAGGCAGAGAATACATACACCGGGCGCGGTCGTTACAGGGATGATATTTATAATTACCTGGAAAGCAGGAAAATAAGCTGGACTGCCTGGTGTTTTTCCGATAAATGGTCCCCATCATTATTAAAAGATAAAAATTATAATCCTACGGAAGCCGGAGAGTTTTTCAGAGCGCAACTACGTCGTTGATATCTAAACCAAATCAACTCGTTTTTGTACTATCAGGACAGGAAAAAGAGGTATTCCGACATATTTGATCCATTGAACTTTATGCTATAATAAACATCCTTTAGAATTATGAACAAAGCTATAGAGATAAAAAATATCTTTAAAACATATCATCACCGCAGGACAGGGGATGTTCCGGCATTGGAGGATGTCAGCCTGAACATCGAACAGGGCTCTTTTTTCGGCCTGATCGGCCCTAACGGCGCAGGGAAGTCCACACTTATCAAGATAATAACCGGCTTGAGTATTCCGAATTCAGGGACAGTTCTCGTTGGCGGGTTTGACGTGATCAAACAATATAAGAAAACCCGTCAGCTTATAGGCGTATCTTTGCAGGAGCATGCATTTGACCCATATCTGCTGGTTGAAGAGGAGTTATATATAACCGGTGGATATTTCGGCAAGCCCAAGGCTTATTTAAAGAAAAAAGTGCCGCAACTTTTGCAGCAATTAGCCCTGGAGGAAAAGAAACGGACATTTACCGACAAATTATCCGGAGGAATGAAACGCAGGCTGGCTATTGCCAAGGCGCTGATCCATGACCCCGAGATACTCATACTGGATGAGCCTACTGCAGGTCTTGATGTGCAGTTAAGGCACGAACTGTGGGAAATACTGCAGGAACTCAATAATCAGGGGAAAACCATACTGCTGACAACACATTATCTGGAAGAAGTTGAACACCTTTGCAATGAAATAGCCATAATCAACAAAGGTAAGATTATATACACTGACAAAAACAAGAAAAAAAGTTTGTCGGAAAATTCCGAACTGGAACAATTATTTATGGAGATGGTAAAAGAAGATGAGCCTGATAAGATTTAAAGCCTTAATTTACAGGGAAGTAATCAGGTTTCTTAAGGTTATTAACCAGACAATTTTGTCGCCGGCGATTTCCAGTTTTTTATATCTGGCAGTATTCGGCTTTGTGCTGGGAAGTCAGGTAAGTTCAATAGGGCCGGTTACATATATGCAGTTCATTATACCGGGCATCATGGTAATGGAAGTAATGATGGCGGCTTTTTCTAACACCTCGTCTTCACTTTTTCTTTCAAGGTACCTACATATGATTGACCATATTTTGGTAACACCGGTAACCTATACCGAACTGGTATTGGCCTACATTATAGGAAGTATATTCAGGGGTGTGCTTGTAGGTCTGCTTATATGGGGTGTGAGTTTGTTTTTTTCACCCTTCAAATTGGAGCATTTTTTTGCTTTTGCCTTTTTTATCACCACTATAAGTATAGTATTTTCAGGTGTTGGTCTGGTTGTGGCGCTTTGGAGCGAGGAATTTGAAGACCTTTCCATTGTAACAACCTACATTATTACTCCGTTTACGTTTTTAGGCGGTGTTTTTTATTCTTTAAAAATGTTACCTGCTATTATTTATAAAATAACAATTTTTAATCCTTTCTTTTATATGATTGATGCTTTTCGCTGGTCTATGATCGGATATGCCGAGGGAAACATTTTAATAAGCATAGTCCTGCTATCAGGCTTATCTGTCTTTGTAATTCTTTTTAACATATATTTATTTAAAAAAGGTTATAAACTAAAACAATGATAAACCTGACACAGACCACCCGTAATTTAACGGAGTCGGATAAGGTAACTCTGGAAAAATGGCTAGAGCAAAAGTCAAAAGGCCTGACCTACCCAATATATGCTTCTATGGATTTGCGTATATCATCGGATAAGGCAGCGGTTGTAGACACGAACCTGTTTCCATCCGGTTTTAATAATTTGTGTGAAACCATGATTAATAAGTCCGCTCAGTATTTAGCGGAATATATTAAACAATATTTTTCCGGTGTTAAAAAGGTGGCAGTTTTCTGTGAAGCGCATACGCGCAACCTTTTTTATTTTCAGAATTTAAAGGCTTTAGGACAAATAATAAATAAGGCCGGATTCGAAAGTTATTTTGTTCACCCTGAAATTGAAGGTACTATTGAAGGGATTTATTTCAGCCAGAAATACCTTAAAGAAGCAGACCTGCTTATTAATAATAATGATTTTTCCAGCGGATACCCGCAATTGCTGCAACAGTTGACAATTCCTGTTATCCCGGGAAAAGAACTGATCTGGGCCAAACGCAGAAAAAGCAGACATTTTTCCATCATCAGGAGTTTATCAGTGGAGCTTGCTGAAAAGATTAATATTGACCCCTGGTTTATTTCCGCAGAATTTGAATTTGAACAAAATATAAATCTGAAGGAAAAGGCTTCGCTGGAAAGGTTGAAACAAAAAGCAGAATTGGTACTGGAAAGGACAAGGCGGAAATACAGAGAATATCAGATAAGTACGGTGCCTACAATTTTTATTAAGGATGATGCCGGTACATACGGTATGGGCATAATGACGATTCAAAATATTGACGAGCTGGATAATTTGAACAGCAAAAAATACAATAAAATGAGCGTGGGAAAACAGCATATTATTAAAGATTTGCTTGTTCAGGAAGGGATTCCCAGTAGTCTGCAATGCAAGGGGGCTGTGGCCGAACCGGTTATTTATTGTATAGGACAACATTTTATCGGAGCCTTTTTACGAGTGAATCAATTAAAAAATGAAATGGCGAATTTGAATTCCAAGGGTATGGAGTTTTTCAGGATTTGTAATGAAGATATAGATCATCTGGAAATGCCGGATGAATGCCAGGGACAGCGAATTATTGATGATTTGGGCATGATCACTATCAGGGTAGCCTTGCTTGCGGCCGCGACGGAAAATAGTGCCGAAAAAGGTTAATAATGAAAATACTCTTTATTATTGAGAGCATTTCCAAGCATAAGAAAGATATTTATTCCGATGACTTGTTGATGGCTGAGCATCTTAAAAGAAAGCATGAGGTGCTGGTAGCGGAGCCGAAAGATGTAATCCTTCTGCATAATGAAGTTTTTGTAAGGTGCCATAGCTATCAGAAAATTAAAAAATCAGTGAAATTCAAAGAAAAAGGAATAATAATCGCTAAAACTCTGGATTTTATTTATTACCGGGCCATGCCGCCGGTTGAAAAAGATGTGCTTTTAGCTACATTAATATTGGATAAGCTGCCGGTAAAATTTTGCAATGCGCCAGAAGCAATTCGAAACCTTAACGAGAAATTAAGTATTTTTAATTTTAAAGAATTTCTTTTGCCGACACTAGTTACAGGAAACTCGCAAGATATTTTAAATTTTGCGAAGCAGTACAAATGGCCCCTAATACTTAAGCCACTGGACAGTTATCAGGGAATAGGCATATACAAAATGGAAAACAAGGAACAACTGTCGGCTATTAATCAACTTACAATCGTCCAACCATACTTGAAGTCTGTTGAAACAGAGGGTTCCAAACGTATTTTTGTTTTGAAAGGAAAAGTTGCGGGGGCCGTTACTTTTTTACCAAAACCGGGGGAGTTTATCACCAATTATCAGGGAATTTATAATCAAACCCAGGTAGCACTTAGCAAAAAAGAACAGAAAGCTTGTGAATATATCGGGGTGTTTTTGCTGCATCAAAAAGTAAATTTTGCGGCGCTGGATTTTATCGGCAACTATCTGATGGAAATAAACATAACCTGTCCAGGAGGAATACCCGAATATAACAAAGCATATGGAACAAGGCTGGAAGAAAAGATTGTAGACGAGCTGCTTGCCTGATTCTGGCAGGAACATCTTTACAAATGTTCAAATATTAGTACTATTAATAATAGCTACACGGATTAGTACAGGAAAAATTTTCAAGGAAGAATTTATTAGCTAGTTTGAACACTAAAGGGGGAAAACAATGGTAACATCTCTAAGTTCTTCCAACAATGATCTGGCTGGAATTATCTGGAAACAGTTAGCGCAAAGCGATGCTGACGGGGACGGTAAACTGAGCAAGGACGAGCTGCAGGCTGCCATGGCCGATACCGTAGCGGGAACGGAAACAGGGACAGCTTTTGACGATGTATTCACCAAAATAGATTCTGATGGTGATGGCTATATAACCAAGGATGAATTTGATGGTTTTTTACAAAGCAGCAAGCCCGACAAAGATGTAATGAGGGGACTGGTAAGTGCGGAAGTGGACAAAGCCGTAGCCAATATGCAACAGCAGCTTTGGCAGTCACTTTTGTCACAAAACAGCAGTAGCGGTGATATCGTTGCGCAAAACGGACTTTTTTCTGATTCGTTGCTGCAGGAAGCTTCTTCAAGCACAGACAGCTTATTTTCTCAACTCGATACTAATCAGGACGGTACCTTGAGCAAGGAGGATTTCAGTAATCTGGGAAGTACTTTGCTGGGGCAACTGCAAACATACAATAATGCGGCTCAGTCCGGTAGCAACTTGCTTAACTTGTTAAATACAAATACCTGACAGGTTTTTTTGGTTTAAGTTTGTAGAGTCCAACTGAAATTATTTTAAGAAAGCTTTTACCCGACTAAAATGCAAATCGAAAATAGTTTTAATTTCTTCAGGCAAATAAAGCAGAACATTATAAAAATGTTTTTCTGTTAGAGCAATTGTTTTTTTAGCAAACTCGTCAGTGGTTAAGCTGAGATCAGCCATATTCAGAATGCGATCGGCTATTTTGATATACCTGGATTCCATCGGTATAAAATCAAACATGAACTGATGAAGGTGCAAACGCTTGAAATGATTCCTCAATTTTACATATTTTTTATCTATTGCCAAAGGTATTTTTGTTACATATAACAGAATCTTACCCAGATCTTCTCCGTGCAGCCTGCAGAAACCGGAAAATTGAACGCCCGAATCTTTGGTGTCAAAAATTTCAGTGTCTTCTATAGTATCATGATAAATGGCGCCTAAAAGAAGCAGTTTTTTATCAACATTCTGAAAATTTACCATTGTTGCCAGATACCAGACAAATATTGCTACGCTTAGCGGATGATGAATATAGGGCACACCGCTTCCTTCGCGAACAGCCCCGGTGCGGGCGTGGGCAAGCTTGGCATTTGTATAAGCATTTTTCAGCTCATTTATGTCAGCAGGGGAAAAATTGGATTCGATAATAGAAAACAATTGTTTTTCCAATAAGGAAACAGGCTGACTGATAAGAATAAAAGGCAAGTCATTTAAATTAAGAGGATTCAGCCAGGCAATTATTTTATAGTTCATAGTATATTCCGCATCTAGTTAAGATTATCGTACCAGGATGGTTAAAAGTTTCAGATTTTAAAAAATTAGCTACTCAAGCGGTTTGATTACAGTTGGTGGAAAAAAGACAGTAATTTAGGGAAGATGCAAATTAATCATATTTAATCCTTTTGATATTCTGTTTGATAAGATGAGAAAAATTATAAGAAGTTTATTGTCGGTTGTTTTTTCCCTGATTATATTTACACTTCCCCTTCAGGCAAATACATTCCAATACAGCGCACGTATTAAAAGCGATGTTGGAGCTCTTCTTCCTGGAACAATAGTAGTTTTCGGTGTATATCAGGATAATGGAACCGCTCAGGGCACGTTAATTCAGGAAACAAAAGTAAGCGCCGGAGGTTACTTGCCGGCACCGATATTTGTACCTCCGGTTTCCGATGCCCTGGTTACCTTCGATATAACAATTCCCGGGAATTTTTATGTAGAAACAAAGATTATGAAAACCGGATATGTTGGCAATTACGAAATTTATGCTGTAAGTCAAAATCGTATAATAAGCATAGATGTTAGCCTTAAAACACCACCATGGAATTGCTATTTCACCGGCTGGATTGGTGATGAGGTTCATAATGGCGTGGTGGATTATTATATGAATGCAATGCCAACAGCTGATTTTTTGGCCGCGACAAACTGGCATAATACTACTCCAAAACTGTCCGACTTGGGTTCAAGGGATTTTGTTATGGGATCACCTACTTTTAACGGTTCATATAGGTCGGATGTGACCAGCGGAGACTGGACTCTATTTTATACACCATCAACAAATGGAACCTCCTGGACAGTTGTTTCAAGTGATGCGCATGTTTTTCCGGGAGCTAATTATTTTGAGTTTTGTTCGTTCGGCACAATTTATGTAGACCTGCATCCAAGCGTAAATACTTTTTATGAATATACTTCCGTGGTTGGCTTGATGACGAATACCACAATTGTATTAGATTTTTATTCATTATCACAAAACACCTTAATTAAAGAATCAATAATTACATATAATAATTACGCGGTATTTGTGTCTCAAACCGATATTACGGGAAATTATTATGTAGAAGCAAGCATAAAAACACCGGGAAGAACCGATTATTTTGCCGGCTACATAGTTACGCAGGACAAGTATATTGCCCAGACAGTTTTTAGCAATGTAGGCTCTGACACAATTACAGGAATAATAGGAGACAATATTGGTCGGCCGCTTCCCAATTACTCGGTATCCATGGTGATTACACGCAATGCGGCAGATTATACAAACTGGCAGACATCAAGACAATATGAAGTCGGCGTTTTTCCTGAGCTGACGGTTACTACAGATATAAACGGAGTATATTCAGCGAATGTACCTTATTATGATTATTTATATGTACCACCCTATGGGAATATTTTTAATCTGGAATGGACAGTTAAAAGCTCTGTTACTAAAAATTGGCTGACAGGTGTCGTGATTTCCAATAATGCTTATCCAAACCCAACAGCCGATCTCGGTTTAACGATAATGACTAACGTGGATTCTAATCCGGGCCTTACTGAATTCAGGTTTACTCTGCTTTCCGCTAGAAATCGCTGGGCGACATTAATCCCCAGCATTAATGTAATCGCGGAGACCTTTTCAGTAACCGGAAACCTTTTACACAGCTATAATTTTGTTTCCTCCACTAATGGGCAAGTCGATTTTGTTGTGAGTGAAAATACTGCCTATGGTGTACAAATATTGCTTTTTGACGCCATAACCTCAGATTTATTACAGGGACAAGCCTTATACTATGCTGTTACTGCCGACCGCTGGGCGCAGACTTCTTTGCTCCTGGCAGATGCACCCTATACGATTACCGGAACTATTATGTTGAACCAGATGCAACCTCTGCCCACAATAAATGTTTTTTCTTATCCGCTTGCTGATTTAACGGCGCTTCGTTCCTGGTTTGCGAGCCCGAGTGTAGACTTATTCACCAATGTGGCATTAGGGTCATCAGATCAAAACGGTGCATATTCCCTGCAAATAGCGGCAGGAGTATGGGCGTTTTTTATTTCCGATACAGTGGCAACCATGAACCAGTCGCCGATTACTATTAATGCTGGCGTGAATGTTCCGCCATTTGCAGGTCCGCTGAACTTTATTTTTTCCAACTCTTTTGTTTATAAAGCAACAATTACAGACCAACTAAGCGCTCCTATAAGCGGCGCAATGGTAAATTTCGGATTCTATAAATGGAGCGGCAGTTCCAGACAGCTGGTGCAGGAGCAGACCATTTATTCGGACCTGACCGGTATGGTAAGTATTACGCCGAGCATTTTAGGTACATATAACATGGAAGTGAAAGTTGCAGCTAACAATTATCTGGGCAAGATTTTGGGTTATTCCGTGAGCCAGAATAGAATAATAAATACTATTATCCCCTTAACTACTTCGACAGTTGCCATGACCGGTAATATAAATGATGACTTCAACAAACCGGTTCCGGGATATTCCGCCACAGCTCTGACAAATACTGATCTAAATGCGCTTAATAACTGGAGATCTTCAATGAACCAGCAAAGCGACCTGAGTATGCTGAGCCTGGCAACAACAGTAACCGACATTAACGGAATATATAATCTGAACGTTTTGCCTAACACCTGGTATGTTTATATCAGCCCTTCTTTAAATAGCAGTCAGACGACAATTGTCAGCTCCAGTGCTCAAATTTCCGGCACAACAGGTTTGGGACAAATTAACCTGAACCTTTACCCGACACTGAATGTAATGGTTTATCAGGGAACTATAATAAACGGAGCAAGTGCTCCGGTTCCGTCTGCCACTATTTATCTGGATATCTATAATGAAAATGGCGGCGCACCGGTATTCATCTCCGAACAAATTTTAACGACCGACAGCCTCGGCCGGTTCGCTATGACACTAAGCCCCGATAATCTTTACTCAGCTGAATTGAGAATTATTGCTTCCGGCTATGTAGGAGTTCGTCTCGGATATTCTGTAAAACAGGACCGCCTTCTGTTTCAGACAATTACCTTGAATCAGGCTACTCTTACTGTGAACAGCCAGTTACTTGATGATTTGGCTAATGGGCTTGTTAATTACGCTGTTTACGGTTATGGAGCATCGGATTTGCCCGCAATAATAGACTGGCATGTTTCGGCTAACAAACAGACCGATATGGGTATTTTTAACATGGCTTTAGCCGCTACTGATCCTAACGGCATGTATGATTTGGGTTTAATTACAGGCAACTGGAGCGTATTCTATGCTTCCAGTATCAACTCCAACCTGGTAACAATCAATCCTTTAATAAGTGTTCCCCCGGTTAATTCGTTACCAATAACAGCCGTTAATACTCATCCCGGATTAAGCGGGTTTGTTATGACATTATTCGGCTATAACGAAACAGGCACAACGTTAAACAATCTGAACGTAATAACGAAAATTTACTCCAGCAGCGGAGCTTTTATCGGACGTTATGATTATGTATCTTCCCCAAATGGTAAGGTGCAGATAATACTCGCAGCCGGTGCAGCTTATGGAGTTGAAACAATGGTCTTTGACGGGGTTAATTCTGATTTATGTGCCGGAAATGTATCGTACTTTTCTGTAACTTCCGACAGAATGTTTCAGAAGTCTGTGACACTTTCCTCAGCTCCTTATCAGATTAGCGGCTATATTATGGCCCCATTATTTAATTTTCTTTCCAATGTTAATGTTTTTGCTTATCCTACAGCCAATTTGACCACAATTCAGAATTGGTACTCGAATCCTGTTTCTGATTTTACAACAGATTTGGCAACCGCGCTTAGTGGACAGAATGGCTTGTATTCCCTACAAGTACCTACCGGTGACTGGGCGGTATTTTATTCCGATACATTAACTACAATGAATCAGGCTCCAATAACACTGACTCCTTCAGTAATAGTGCCGCCATCGGCAATGTGGATCAGTTCTCCTTCGGCTAACCTGTTTTTTGGACATACATATACCGCAACCAGCGATTACATTTTGGTTGCAGCACCTTTTGGCATAATATCATCAGACGCCAGCGGGCTAGCCTGGGTGAACTCCGGAAATACAGGGCAATATGTTAGTATTTCCCTGAACACCATTCAGCCGGGCATGGCTGTATGGGCTATAATATCATCCGACATTTCTATCAGTCCGGCTACGAGCAGCTATGTAATCGGCCCCAAAACAGTGCATTTGACCCCAGGATTCAATCTGATTGCCAATCCGCAGGTAATAACCATCGATTGGGCTAATGTGCTGGTGTCCTATAATAATCAAACCTATTCGGTAATGGCTGCGGCTACCCAGAATCTGATACAAAGCGGTCTGTGCTATTATGATGGTACAAAATACATTCTTACCGATATTGTTATTCCCTGGAAGGGTTACTGGGTAAACGCAATTCAGCCGATAGACCTGATTTTTCCGGCAACCAATACCTATGTAACACCTAATAATCCAGGAGGGCTGCTTTTAATTACTAAAGAATTGCAACTCGGTCTTAACTTTGATCAGGATAACTCCGGGAGTGATTACCTTACCCTGGCAGCGGACGACGAAACACTGGATTTCCGTAGTACTGCTTTAACCCCGGCACAGCCCAGTTCTTCATTGAGAGTTTATGGACTTAACAACAACAACCAGCTAATGGTAGACAGAGTGCCTTACGACAATAACAACATGGAATGGAATGTACAGGTAAACACTCAAAAAGCAGGTAATATAAATATAACCCTGGCTGAGCAAAAGAATACCCTTCTTACCCACTTCAATTATTTTCTGGTGGATGTTCGCAACGGCAAATCAACGACGATAAAGAATGGTGTGGCCGGAATGGCAGTATATCCGGGCTTAAATCTGATTACCATCCGGGCTGTAAACGCATCCTCAACCGGAACATTACAAAGTCTTATTAACTGGCCCAACCCATTTAACCCGATTAACCCCGGTGAAGTGAGCCATATCGATTATGTACTTACAGCAGGTTCATCAATTGAGGCTACAGTAAAAATATATTCCTTGACCGGAAAATTAATCAGAGGTTTGCACGCGTCAAATCTTTCCCTATCTGGAAGTCTCACCTGGGATGGCCGAGATGATAATGGAATGATGATGCCCAACGATATATATTTTTACATTATTAATTTGAAAGACAGCACAGGCAGCGAGATTAAAGCTAAAGGGAAGATAGTATTATGGAAAAAATAGTCAAAACATTATCAATTCTTCTTATTGCCGGCTCAACACTTTTCGGCGGCTTTTTCCTGGATAACGGTATCGGGTTGAAAGGTATGCAGATGGGTGGTGCTTATACTGCAAACCCGCAAGGCCCGGATGCTTTGTTCTGGAACGTGGCTAATCTCGCCAATAATTCGTCTAATCAGGCTTATGTTGCTTATGCGCAAAAGTTTGATGACGTAAAAGAATATCAGCTTATGTTTAATATGGCTCTTGATGAAAGAAGCGCGATTGGCGTGGCATATTTCTATTCCGGTGTGGATAATATCACCCAATGGTCTACAGCCAGTCAAAACATGGGAACTTTCAGCTTTATTAACCAGGCACTGCTGGCAGGTTATTCCTTAAAATTCAGTGAAGCGGAAAATGTAGGAATAACCGCCAAATTTTTGGGCCAGAGAGCAATAGACCAGGCAGGTTTTTTTGCGATGGACCTGGCCTATCACAGAATATTATTCGGCGATATCAGTTTCGGTCTGGTTTTACAGGATATTTATTCTACCGGCAGCGATATTCAGCCAATAGTTCGTGTTGGTCTGTCCAAGCCGTTCGGAGAAATTACCCTGGCTGGAGATTATATGTATTCTTCTATTTTTCAACGGGGTTTTTATAAGCTGGGCGTTAATTACACAGGTCTTAAGCTGGTAGATTTGAAAGCAGGCTATAGTGATTACGATAAGCTGTTTTATGCCGGCATGTCGATTAACTTCAATGGAATAAATCTGGATTACCTTTATTCCAATCCTGACCTGGGTACGGTACATCAGTTCGGTGTCGGTATTAATTTCTAGGCCTGGCCGAGAGAATTTTTATGAAAAAACTGTTTTTCCTGTTTTTGTTAATAATCTGTATTTCATTTACGGAGGTGAAAACCATGGACCTGTCCAAATTAACTCCGCTGCAATATAAAGTAACCCAGCAATGCGGCACAGAACCGGCTTTCAACAATGAGTTCTGGAATAATAAAAAACCAGGTATTTATGTGGATATTGTCAGTGGCGAAGCGCTGTTCAGTTCGCTGGACAAGTTTGATTCGGGCACAGGCTGGCCCAGCTTTTTTCGCCCCATCGAAAAAAATTCACTGGTTACAAAAGAAGATACTACTTTTGGAATGTCGCAAACGGAGGTTAAATCCAAGGTTGGTTCACATCTCGGGCATGTGTTTAATGACGCCCCGAAAAGTGAGGGCGGGCTTCGTTACTGCATAAATTCAGCATCATTGCGTTTTATCCCGCTTGCGGATATGGCAAAAGAAGGTTACTCCAGGTATTTATATTTATTTGATAAAAAACCGGAAAAGACTGTTAAAACCGAAACCGCCATTTTTGCCGGCGGCTGTTTCTGGGGCCTTGAAGATCTTTTTTCCAAACAGAAAGGCGTGGTTAAAACTACCGTCGGATACACCGGTGGCACAACCGAAAACCCGGATTATTCCCTTGTTAAAACCGGTAGTACCGGACATGCGGAATCTATAAAGATTGAGTTTGATCCCCAGGTTACTTCTTATGAAAATCTTGTGGTTTTTTTCTTTCAGATACATGACCCCACCACACTGGACAGGCAAGGCAATGACATCGGAACTCAGTACCGTTCAGAAATATTTTATATGACTGATGAGCAAAAAAAGATAGCCCAAAAAGTAATAGATCGTGTGAACAAATCCAAAGTTTGGGGCCGTCCGGTAACTACCAAATTAGAAAAATCCAAAAAGTTTTATACGGCTGAGGACTATCATCAGCAGTATCTGAAAAAGCATCCGGGTGGATATACCTGCCACTTCATTCGCGATAAAAAGTTTTAAAATTCTACAGGTTTGCAGTGGCCAGATAAGATGATCTGCCCAGGGCTGAAAACACAATGTTTTGGAATCCTGCCCGCTCCAGCATGCCGCTCAATTCCACCTCACTAATCCTTTCATGAGCCGGTGGACCAAATGCAGTGCTGCCGTCTTTATTAAACTCTATAATTGCCAGTTTGCCTTTCTTGTTCAATGCCTTTTTAATTAAAAGCAGCATCTCTTTTTTGTTATCAACTTCATGGAAAACTTTGCTTAACAAGGCAATAGAGCCTATACCATCCGGGATGCCAAGATCACTATCTGTAGTCAGAATTACCTCAAGATTATTTTTCTTAAGCACTGACTTTTTTCTGGAAAGTACATTAATCATTTCCGGCTGGCTATCAAGCGCATATACCTTACCCTTACTGCCAACCAGCTTTGCAGCAGGAAACGCATAAAAACCGCCACCTGCGCCTATATCAATAAAGGTGTCACCGGCTTTAAGCCCAATCCTGCGCAAGATTTTTAACGGAGGGTTCACGATACGCCGCAAGGGATTATTAAGGAAAACCAAATGCTTGGGATCAAACTTGTGGGTCATTTTTTCTCCTTTTAGAGTAATGGATAAGTTATCTAAAATTAAAATCAATATATAGTATATCAACAGGTTACCGCTATTTAAACCATTTGTTTTGTCTTTTTACAAAACAAAGCAATTATTTCTTGGTTTGTACGATAAATTATATGAATATGTAAACAGGGGAGAAGTATGTTTTCAAAAATTATCGCAAACAAATCCAACAAAAACTTTGATATGGTTGAGTTTATAAAGCAGATGCTATGCAGAAACAAATGGTACGTTGCTGATCTGTATTTTGAAAACGAAGCCGGAAGCCTTTGCCTAAATATTCTTACACCAAATTGCAAAATATTTGGGGACGAAAATGAAACAAGATTGATTTACAAAAATGATTTTTATAAGAAAAAAGCAAGTATTGAAATAATACAGCCCGGGAAAGCCAGCCAGCATACAATCATTCCTGTGAATATTGATTCGGAGCTGTTCAAATTTTTTTCACAAATAATCTGTGACTTCAATAAAAACAATCTGGACAATCCGCATAGCAGAAGAAATTATTATGAAAAGTGTTTAGCCAACCGTTTTCTGGGTAAAAAAGTTAATTATGAGGTAACGCAGCTGGAAGAATATTTTCCTTATATTTTAAGCACGGGATTGGCTTCGTTTGGCTTTAACTGGACAGAAAAACAGTTGCTGCAGTATATGCCGGTTATGAACTTACTGCTTCAGTTTGGCCTGGATAATCTGCCGCCGGAGTTCAAGCTTACAGCCAGGATACTGACCAAATGCGAGTTTTCTGAGGTGAGTGCTTTGGCAACCAGGATAGCAGTGATTTGTGATGGCAAGGAGGTTAGCCAAAAATTTACCGAAACCATGCTGAAACTTGCTCCTATCATGGAAGAAGCGATAATTATTGCCCTTAAAGAAAACCGGTCTTTGGGTGCACCTAAGATCCGTCTTGCCAGCGAGGTTGACGAAGAAATCAGTACAGATGACGATAATTTTTATTATAAATTTTTTGGGGATGAGAATAGTGAAATACAGCAATTTTTAAAACTGCTTATGACCCTGTTTCAAACAGATGAAAAACTAATTAAACTGCCGCCTATTTATGAAGATATTTTCTGGGCAATAAAAGGTGTGCATAAGTTAATAAATGAAACCAGTATCAAGGAACCGGAAAAGTTAAACAGACTAAACGCTCAACTGTTATCAGAAATACAACATATTGATTACCTGATGGGCTCAAAAAAGCAGATATTGGAAATAGAAGCATTGTTTATGGAAGTAAAAGCTTTATACTTAATGGGTTTGGTGGATGAAAGAAAATTTCAGCCGATACAGCAGCAAATTAAGGATAGAGCTCATATATATGACTTTCAGAGCGCAATAGAAAGACTAAAAGAGAAATTAATTGAATGCAAAAAAGATGCGCAAGATGGCAAAGTTAAAGGAAAAAGGTCAGCTGAGAACAAAGGCAGCGAGATGCCGCCACACCTGCAGGAATTGATAAATTCACTGGGAGACAAGGTTGAGGGCCTGAAAAAATTAATAAACAGTTATTTAAAGGCAACAACGCTAGAGGAACTGAAAACATATTACAGAAGGATTTTTTTAAAAATACATCCAGATAAGTGTGACCAAACCACCACTACTGATTGGGTAAATTTTTATGATGACTATACCTTTCGCAAAATGAATTTTGACAAAGCAGTCTGATTAGTCAGACAACCCGCAACTGAGTGGTTATTTATCTTTTTTACAGGTATTTACTCCGAAAGGCATATAAAAAAGACACTTGCCTAAAAGAGCTGTTACCAAAGGTATCACGCCGATAAGCCCCCACCAGGACTTAAATATAACTCCAACAAGAACTATAGCCACGCCAATTATAATTCGCACAACCCTATCAACTGGTCCTACATTACATTTCATTTTTTCCTCCTTTTAATATCGCTGTTTATATATATTTAATGATATTAACTTTAATCTTACGCTAAAGCAACAATATGTTTTAGAGAACGAAGCTGAATTATTTTGACCTTTTTCCACATACTCGCTAATAATATTTTTTGACCACATTTTTAAGATATCTTTCTAAATAAGACGATATATTATTTGAAAACAGAACCTTATTTTCCAGGTTCATATAAAAAATATAAGGTAACAGTATGCAAAAAAAAATAATAGCGGTGGTTAATAACATTGAAGGCTCGGATTATTTAAAAGAGCAAATGGAACTATTAAAATTAAAAATCAATATTTTTGCGGTCCGGGAAGCAGGCTTATTGATTTTAAAAGAATTAGACAATGCGAGACGAAATGGCAAGAATATTCTTGATATGTTATCTTCTTGTCCGGGACTCGAATTTTTACAGGCCGGGAAGCCGGTTGTAACCAAGGAGCAACCAGAATCCCTAGCCCAGGTGTCCATATATTCCTGCCTGCAGGGCCTTAATGCTAATAATATTGAAAACATTGCTGCACGTATGAATATCAACCTCAGCAAACTCGGATTTATGGACGGATCTTTCCCCGGCCCATATGAGATAGCGCAAACATTGTGTGATCTGGCATTATACTTGGTGCATAAAAACATCGGTCGTGCACACAATAAGCTGGCTGTAGCGTGGTTATCAACAGAGGACAGTATTCTCAAGAAGATTATCAGTTCATACGAGCAAGACCAGGGTTCTATTGGCGAGACATCCGAAACGTATAACGAGCTGTGTTCATTATATAGGCAATACCTTATAGAATTGCAGGAATGCCTGGAGTTTTGCGCTTATCGAGAGAACCTTGAAGACAAGGAGCCTTTAGCCCAAAGACTTATTGCCAGGTGCAGAAGATTTGAAGGATTTAGAGGTATAACCCATTTGGCGGTCACAGATATAATTCGTGAAAACATGGAATTTATAAACAAAACTCTCCGACATCAGTCTGAGCAATATATAGCGCCGAAAGTGCCCAGAGTGGATTTAATCAACTCCATTAATTATGCTTATGATTGGTTAAATAACAGATGGCTCCCTGTAGATAAAGACACTATGGAAGCTGTTTTATTAATCGGGAGCAATGATAAATACGGTGAAAGCAAATATCAGAGGCTGGCTATGTATAAAGCATCTTTGGAGGAAGGTTTTCGCAGGGGCGATATGGACGTAGACGTTAGCATAAGGCTGGGAAAGACTTATGGAGAAGATGCTGTGGTTATCAGGGCCTCTATGGATGAATATCTTACGAAATTTATACCTGGCAAGACGGGTGAACTGAATATGGATTTGCGCTATGAAGGTACAGAAAATTATGTGCCAGGCACAACGACCTCTCCTGAATACAAGGGCTTTAAACCAGACAAAACCGTTTTTTACGCCGACAAGGAAGCGCTGTACGTTTCAGGAGATAGAATAAATGCCAGGGTTATCAAAAAGGAGTTAGGCTTTTTAAGAGCATCCGGGTTTGTGGAAGAAAAACAGATAAGATTGAATAATAAATTGTATTATAAATTTAAAATATTGAATACTCACATTAGCCCAAAACCGATAATTATCAAAGGAAAAGAATGGAGTGCTGTGGGCTTGCATAACGAGCTGCATAGCATTCTGGGTAAAATATATAATAGTATTAATAGTTAGAGCTGGCCGGGATTTTTGAAATATTGCCAAAAGCACAAAACATTGAATTTGTTGATAAGATCTATATAAACATGTTCTCAGGGCCCTTGATTTAATTTGGTTGCGGGGGTAGGACTTGAACCTACGACCTTCGGGTTATGAGAACTAGAAAACATGATTACTGTAAGCCTTGCAATGATTGACAGATGGGTTGTTTATGCTGATTATGTGGAAAATGTATTTTCTTCCAGAATTTCTACCTTTTCTATTATTTGTATATTCCTCACTAAATATTATTAATTGTGTGTATGGTTAGTGTATAGAGTTCTATTGGGAATATGTAATCGTTTCTTTATTTATTATAACGCAGTATGATTATTAATAGATTTAACTATCCGGAGGTGTAATTAATGCATATTCAATTAAAAGGTAAAGATAGTGGATTGTTAAAGGAAGTTAAACTTGGGTTTTCTTGGACAACTTTCTTTTTTGGATTTTTACCGGCATTATTCCGTGGTGATTTAAAGTGGGCTATTATTATGCTTCTTCTTGCACTTTGTACTTTTTATATCACATGGTTAATGTTTCCATTTATCTATAACAAATTGTATATAAAGGAACTCCTTGAAAAAGGATACGTCCCAGCTAATGAACAAAGCAAAACAATGCTAATTAATAAAGGAATAATTTCAAGCTAGGTAAGGAATTGATCTATGAAAAGTAAATTCTTTATTACATTATTAGGTCTTTTGTGTTTTTCTGTAATCCTTGCTGAAGAGATTGAAAATTCTAATATTTACTTCTTACAAGGAAATGACAAGTCCTTACGCTCAGATTACACAGGAGCGATAGAAGACTATACGGTAGCGATCGAGCTGAATCCTGAAAACGAAGAGGCTTATACTGCTCGGGGGTCGTGTAAATCAATACAAAAGGGCTATATTGAAGCCATTCAAGACTTTACTAAAGCAATACAGATTAATTCAAAAAAAGAAGAATATTATTATTATCGAGGGAAAGCAAAGTTTAGTCTAAAAGACTACCTGGAAGCTATAAAAGATTTTAGCAAAGCAATCGAACTTAATCCTGGATATGCAGATGCTTATTGCAATAGAGGATCTGCTAAATACAATGTAAAAGAAGATGTTGCAGCCATAAAAGATTACAGCAAAGCAATCGAACTTAATCCTAAATATTCAGAAGCCTTTTATTATCGAGGGAAAGCAAAGTTAAAACCAAAAGCCTACTCAGCGGCCATAAAAGATTTCAGCAAAGCAATTGAACTTAATCCTAGATATGCGCTAGCTTATTACGCTAGAGGATCTGCTAAAATAATGCTCAACGATAAACAAGGGGCATTAGAGGATTTAAGTATTGCAGGAGAACTTGGTTATATCGAAGCTTACATAGCCATAAGAAGTATACAAAATTTCTGATAAATCACAATAAACATATAAAAATTTATAGTATTAGTCTTTTAGAGTATTAGGTTTTATTCACCAGTTTCATTATTTTGATAAATAACTATTATATCGATAATTTAGACTTATTATAATCTTTACTTTTTCTTTTTTTCTATTCATTATTTTATTATAAAAGAAAAGTGATTGTTATCTATATTATATGAATTATAGGCTAATTACTATAAGGCTTAAAGAACAATATCGATTTATTAATAATCGATATTAAAAACAAATCATTAAATAATCAGAGATAATTAAAAAAAGAAAGTAACAGGGAGTAAATATGATAAACGAGAAAATTAAGGATAAAAAACAAATACCCGTATTATTTGTCATGCGAACCAATAAAAATGGTAATTTAACGAAAAATTCTACCAATGAAGACTTTAGAGAGGTTGCATTAACGCCTATTGATATTTATAGCTCCTACATAGACATCGGAATGTCTAAAAGAAATGATATGAAATATAAAGAAGCTCTTAAGGCTTTCTCTGCAGCGATTGATATTGATGATTCTCAAGCATCTGCATACTTTAATCGGGCAATAGTAAAAGAAGAATTGAAGGATTATGAGGGTGCATTGAATGATTACGATCAAGTTATTTATTTAGACAATCATTACACAGAAGCATATATATATCGGGGAGAGTTAAAAGCCATATTGAAAGATGATATGGGATCAATTAGAGACTTTTTATTAGCAATATATTACAAAATTAAATGATTTTTTTACACTATTTATAAGGGATATATGTTAAATCAGCAAAAAGACACTTCTAAGACCAGACAAAACACTGTTCTAGTACCTTCTAACCCCATGCAAAACACTTCTAATACCATGCTTTTTGTTCTAAGACGCTCTACCCTATGATTTTGAGAAACCCGCAGAATGTGTGAGACTTGATATAATAAATCCGGTATTGATGACACGCATACAACTTTCAATCCCATTATCTATTTTTTCTAAAGAACTCTTGATAGCTTTTGGATCATTTTTCCAGCAGGAAATATCTACCTTGAAACCAATATTTATTCCAAAATGAAAACAAATACAGTAATGTACAAAAGTAATTTCTAATAATTTTTTTTGATTGACAAGTCTACATTGACGATTTATTGAAATTTTGGCAAGTTTATATAGCAAATCAATTGTTTCAAGAGATAAAAAAGCAGCGAACCCGATTTTTGGAAAGTGATTATTGAAGCAAAAAGCTTCTTTATCTGTTTTTATATTAGACAGATTTTCAGCACAAAAGGGCATATTGCCATAAAGTCTAATATAATCCCAAATGATACAAACAATACTCTTAGTATTGATTTTGCTGGCCTTAGCCATCAACAATAATTTAAATTCTTCATGTTTTATTAGTTTTAGTCTATCCCTCAAGAGTATTGAAGTTTTTCTAGTCATAAATTTCTTCCTTTTAAACATTTCTAAATTAAAGAATAAAAAAGACCTTTTTGGATTTAATCAACACAGACGCAGAAATGATTAAACTAAATTCTGTAATGTATAAAAGTTATTTATTTATAGCATCTATTAAATGGAAGTGATGAAAATGAAATTAAAAAATAAAAAATTTGATTTCCAAGAATATACTGAAGCATTTATAGATTCCTCTGACAACGACGATCTTGAAAGTTATATATCTCAAGACTTTGAAGAGTCCGTTAAGATTGAACAGGAATTGTTGCCAGAACTATGTGAAGAGGACCTTCGTAAAGTCATAAAATATATGAAAAGGAATGCGAAAAATGTCATCAACAATAAAAGATAAATTATCTGTAAAAGTTGTAGGTTATTGTAGGGTCAGCACAGAGAACCAAAGAGAAGAGGGCACTATCCAAATTCAAGAAAAGGCTCTTATCGACTACTGCCGAGAGAACAGACTCGAGCTTATGGCTCTTTTTAAAGATAATGGTGTCAGCGGTGGACTGGAAAACCGTCCAGCCCTTTCAGAACTCTTTGATTATCTGGAAAATAATTCCGATATTGAAAGCGTAGTTATCTTTAAATTAGATCGATTAGCCAGAGATTTATACATCCAAGAACATCTTATCAAAAAATTGGAGTTGTTGGATAAGAAGCTTATCAGTATTAAAGAGCCAAACCTTGATAGCAAAGACCCAATGAGAAAAGCTTTCCGTCAATTTATGGGTATCGTTTCAGAGCTTGAAAAAGCCTTTATTACAATGAGGTTAAGTGGGGGACGAATTAATAAAGCCAAGAAAGGTGGTTATGCTGGTGGAGGCCCAGCATTTGGCTATTTGGCAAAAAACAAAGACTTAAAGGTTAATGATGGACAAACTGAAATCGTTAAACAAATCTTTAAAATTAGACGATATAAGAAATTAAGTTTTGCTAAGATTGCAAGATATCTCAATAACCTTGGAGTAAAAACTGTTAAAGGCGGAAAATGGTACGCCAGTACAGTGAAGTATATAGTAGGGAATCCTATTTATAAAGGAAAGCTAAGATATAAAGACCAGTTAAATAAACGTAAGGACCTAGGGATAGTCTGAATGAAAACATCTGGTTTTCTAAATTTATTTATTAGACTCGTTTAATATTCGCTTAATAAGATCATCTGCATTAATACCAAGGCCTTTAGCAAGGCTGATAAAGGAACATAAAGATGGATTAAGTTTATCTGTTTCAAAACGTTGGATGTGTCGCCAATGCAAGCCTGATTTAATTGCCAATGATTCTTGTGTAAGACCTTGCTTCTTGCGTTCATCACGAACTACTTTAGCTGCTGCTTTTAATATCGATTTATCAGGTGCGAAGTGGATATCTGCTCGAGCCATACCTACATTTTATAGGGTAGCTTCGTTTACTTTTACGACGACGTTGTCGTATTATATGGATGTACACTTAATTAAAGGAGTGAACAATGAGAATAATAAATAGAATATGCACTACAATCTTTCGTTATATAATGGTGTGTTTGATCCTAGTACCAATAACCGTCTTTGCAACGCAGGGATTAGACTCTATTAGGGTTGGGATGAGCGGAGATCAGGTTAAACAAATACTGTCTGAGCAAAATGTAACCTATGAATTCATGTATATTAAGAGTAGTTTCTATATGATTTTATACGAATCAACTTGGAAAGGTTATATGGCCGCGACAACTGTTTCAGTAAAATATGATATTGTGGATCATATTACATATGACTTTGCCCCATTTAAAATAATGGCAAGTGCTCAGAGTGATTTAAAAATGAAGTTATTTAATGCTGTTGGTGTCGGTTCTAATGAACCGATCGAGACCACAGATGGGTGGATTAAAAGCAATCCAAAAAGAGGGGTAACAATTTCTTATAAAAAAGCATCTGAAATGCAAATAATCTATGGGAAATAGTACCGGAGTTATAATAAAACTATCTATACTAAGCCTCTTAATTTCTTTTGGATTTAGCTTTTATAGCCCCAAACTTAAAGGTGTAAAAACCAGAGCTGAATATGTTAAGGTTTTAAATTTACAACATATTGAATATGATGAATCTCCCTTTATAGAGAATGATGAGGATAGGGATCGTTATCGTTATTATCGAAATGTTCAATTTGAGGGTTATCCCGCACGGCAGGTAGTTTCTTTTTATAAAGATGATACGATAGATTCTGAAATGTATTCCTTTAAGTCTTGGGTTGTTGATGTAGACCAAATAGCTTTTTCTTCAGCCATATTCAATGTGTTTGCCAAAATGGATGCTCCTAAGCCCTTACAATTAAACGACAGTTTCAAGTTCGGCGACATAGGAGAAATTACTGTTTTTGAACCAGAATATATGGGCTATAAGGTGGCTGTTGTTTTCTTCAAATAATAGGAACTATGACATTGCATTAATTCTTATGATGATCGCTTTTATAACAAATATAAATTAGCCTAGTAATCTCAAGGAATATAACATATATGCGTACAAAGAACCTGTATTCTTTGTATGATAAGACCTAAAATTTTCATTTATTGTTAAGAGATTCCTTTTTCTTTTTTTTACGATATTCTCTCATGTACTCACGAAAATACTTTTTTTTATTTACTCCTAACGATTTGGGAATAGCAATAGTTAATCTATGATACGCATTATTTTTTCTATCAGCTAGCCCTCCAATTTTGTAATAACTATATTCTTTATAATGTGAAACCCTTAAATTTTCACAGCTTCCTATATATGCCCCATACACCAACCTATGAACTAGATACTTTTTACGCACTCCCAATTTAGACAAGGAAACAACTTCATATCCTTTTGAAGTAATGCTAAGTTTAAGCCATTTCTGAGATTTAACAGAGAAAATTCTTCCTCTATTCGAGATAATATAGAGCTTTTCATATCCTTTAACATATTTTGGTCTTTCGTCCCAGGGAATAACCGACCCTCGAAGGTTGGAAACATAGTTCATACGTGTATTATACAGCAGTATTTGTGGTGTACACAATTTAACACCATCTATGGCTTTGTTTAAAAAGAGTAAAAATAAGTATACCACCATTATTGGATACATCTCTTTATAAACCGCATACTAGTTGGATGCATTGATGAAAAATAAAATAAGTTTTTAAAACATTATTAGTAAACTTTTGAAAGGAAAATATAAAAACTAAAAAAATAAAGGAGTAAAAAATGATAGCTAAAGGTAACACACTAAGAAATGACAACAACAACGAAGCAATAATTAGAAAACTAACTAAATTAAATCGTAGAGCCCCAGTAATTGTCTATAGACTGTCTGCTTTGGGGGCAAAACAATGAGAAAGATTTATAAACCAACTTACTCGAGGTACTACGAAAAAGAGATTATAAAAAAGCACAAAAAGCTGAACAGAAAGAATCCAGTGAGAGCCTATACCCTATATAAATTGGAGGGAAAGCGCTATGTGTAAAGGCGTAAAAAAACGCAGAAGAGCCAGGAGGGAAAAGCGACAACGAATGGGCAAAGCACAGGCAAGTTGGCTTAAGGCGTTGACTAGAATGCACAATAAGTTAAAGGCTGAAGAGCTTAATAAAAAAATTAAATAAAAAAGGGGATATACATGTTTAGACCAAATAACAATAATAATTATTATGCGATGTTTGAGGATCAGACTCTTATTGCCGATTTAAAAAAAAATGGAAAAATCACAGAATTTGGTCATGCACCAAAACCTATAAATCCTATTCTTGCTAAAACAGCAAATGAGGAGGGTTATGGAATTTTTTTTCCAATTCAAGAAACGCTACCAAATAGAAGAGCTTTAAAAGATATTACGGCAATTCGTTGTTGGGCAATAGACCTTGATAATGGCTCGAAAAATGAGTTGACAGAATTAATATATAAATCACCACTTAAACCAAGCTTAATTGTCGAAACCAAGAATGGTTTCCATGTATATTTCTATGCTAACGAGAAAATAGTAATAAACAATGAAAATCGAGAGGAAATGATTAAGCGATACAGGGAAATCGTTGAAAAACGTCTTGTTCCCTTTTTTCGCTTGAAGGATGAGAAAGGAAATCTCATATATCAAAAGGATCAAAAAGGAAATAAAAAAGAAGTTGGCGCTGATGGCAATGCTAAGGATTTATCAAGGATGCTTCGAGTCCCTGGATATTATCATTGTAAAGATAACAATAACCGTTTCTTGGTTAAAGTCGTCGCGGAGAATGGGGCTAGTTATAGTGAACAACAAATGCTTGAGTCTTTTCCTGTTAATGAAACAAAACCTGAAAACCCACAAGAGAAATCAAAAAACTTAAAAGAGCCTACAACTCCATCATTATATCAACTTTCAAAATTTGATAGCAAAAAGGGTCTTGAGCTTCTTTCGGGAACTGAGGCTGTAGGCTTCGAAGAATATTCTTTTAAGCCAAATAGCAATGGGACCTTACAAATTTTTGTAAATGGAAACAGCTCAAGTTGTTGGATAACAAAAGAAGGATTTATTGGAAGCCACGATAAAGGTGGACCGACTCTTGTTCAGTGGCTGAAGTATTTTGGCCATGATTCCAAGAAAATCTGTGAAATTACCAAACATGTTTTTGGATTTGATAATAACTTGAGTGAACAAAACATTGCAAATCTATTAACTATCGATGATTCAATAATTTATGATTCTCATGGATTTTATATGTACCTTAAAGATAAAGGAGTTTGGGAAAGTATTTCTAATGAGTATATAGGTAAACGAATTATTGTTTTGTTAAATAAATTTGCTTTCTCACCAAAAAACAGAGATTTAGATAATACCATCAATTTTATGAAAAAGTATTTTCTACCTTCAACATCGAAGGGTAAAAAAAGTGTTTTAAATCAAAACAAAGATATTTTTGTTTTAAAAAATACCATATTGAATCTCAAGATACTAGTTCCCCAACCTTTTAACAAGGAGCTATATTCGACGATACAAGTAGACTACACATATAATCCAAAGGCGCAATGCCATCGCTGGGAAAAGTTTATTTCAGAAGTTCTTCCCGACCCAAAGTTACAATTATTAATTCAGGAAATTGCCGGCTACTGTTTAACAGCTGAGACAAAACATCACAAAGCGTTTTTTCTGGTTGGAGATGGACGAAATGGAAAGTCTGTTTTTTTAAATATTTTAATAAAAATGGTCGGCAAACAAAATTGCTCACATGTCGACTATAGTAAATTGGAGGATAATTTTGGTTTGGCTACTATGGTGAATAAGTTGTTAAATGTGAGCAGTGAGATCAGTGGATTATTCAAGAAAGAAACAGAGAATTATAAAAAAATTGTTGGTGGCGACCCTGTTGAGATAAACGAGAAACACAAACCGCAGTATGAAACAACGCTTTTTTGTAAGCTAGTATATGCTGCCAACAGCCTTCCAGCTTCGGCGGATCGAACATATGGTTTTTTCTCCAAATTCTTAATAATTCCTTTTGAACAGAGGTTTACCGAGAAACTTGGAAATCAGGATAAGGATTTATCCTTAAAACTCGAGGAAGAACTGTCAGGAATATTTAATTGGGCTCTTACAGGGTTACAAAGGTTAAATAACCAGAATTTTTTTACGGAATCAGAAAAATCAGAAAATGTCCGTCATGAATATGAGAAGGACTCAAATAATTTCTTGATTTTTTTTGAAGATACCTTTGAAGCGTCTGAAACCGGCAATATAAACGCTGGTATCCTTTACAAATTGTATAAAGAATATTGTGAAGAAAATACATATAAACCATTCTCAAAAAGAACAGTTGGCATTGAATTAAGCAAATTTCCTTTCTTTTCTAAGAGTAAGATAAATAATGAACTCTTCTATTTTGGGTTTACAACTATTAAAGGAGAGAAACTTAATGACTAATCTACAACCGTATCTTACAGCGAAGGACGTCTCAAGAGTCCTTCGTATCGGACTCTCAACGGTTTATGCCTATGTTTGCAATGGTGCGCTAAATGCTGTTGAGCTTCCTCACACACGAGATTCTGTAGCTAAAAAGCGCAACAAAAAGTCAATTAGATTTAAAGTTGAGGATATCCAGAACTTTATGGATAATCTCAGTAAATAGGAAAGAAAAGCTGTGGCGTTTATCAAAACAATTTCTGGTAAAAAAGGCGTTACTTACCACATTGATGAGTATATCAATGGTAAACGTCGCAGCAAAAAAATCCCTGCACGGAATATGAAAGAAGCTAAGGAGTTTTTGAATAGTTATCTTTGGGAAAGGGTCAACTTCAAAACCCCTAGTCTGATGATGAAAGATATTCTGTTTAGTGAGTTAGCAAAAGAATATAGGGAATTCTCCATGACAAGGAAAACAGTTGTTACTTTGTCCAGAGAACAGTCGATTATAAAAATCCTCAATACAGAAATTGGCAATATGTTGCTTAAACAAATTAATTCAAATATTGTCGAAGCTCTTCAAACAAAGTGGAGCAATCATGGTAAAGCCAATAAAACCATAAATAATAGAACAGTATTGCTATCATCCATATTAAACTACGCTATAACAAAAGAATACATACCTTATGCCCTCAAAATTAAACCTTTAAAAACAGATATTATCAGACCAAAATTCTATACTGATGGTGAGTTAAAACTAATTCTCGAAAGTGCTGATGAAATGTTAGGTAACATTATTAAGGTTCTAATAAATACAGGGCTAAGAACAAATGAACTAAGACATTTAAAATGGGAAGACATTGATTTTAAGAATAAATTATTAAGAGTTGAAAAATCAAAATCTCACAAATTCCGTGTAGTCCCAATAAACAATAAACTTCTAGAGTTATTGAATTTCTTAAGGAAAAAGAAAACACACAAACAAATATATCTCTTTGAATTTAATGAGGGCTTACCTATAAATGACTATTACCATAAATTTAAACGGTTATTAAAAAAGCTAAATATATCGGGCGATGTGCATCAGTTTCGCCATACTTTCGCCACACAATTAGTAGAGAGAAACGCTAACATTTACGAAGTCCAACACCTTCTTGGTCACGCCAGTGTTCAGACTACCCAGCGTTATGCCCACGTTAAACAGGATAAACTATTTCAGACAGTTAATCTGTTGTGTGGTTGAAGTATGCTATGAATTCGAGTTAATATGTAAAAAGAAATGAAAATTGGTTCGACTAAAACTTTTATTGATGCTTTAAATAACATAACAACAAGTGATGATTATGAGTTGTTTTTTCGAGGCCATTCACAAGAAAAAAAATATAGTTTGATTCCTGCAATTTATAGGCCTAAATATATAAATTTTTTAAGGAATGAGGATCGAATATTCAGAGAAATTCTTTCATATCTGCCTGAAGATTTCAGAAATGAAAAAACTACATTTGATTGTCTTGTAAAAATGCAACATTATTCAATACCTACTAGACTGTTGGATTTGACAAAAAATCCTCTTGTAGCCCTTTACTTTGCAGCGAGAAAAGATATAAAATTAAGAGGCGAAGTAGTCGTTCTTAAAATACCCAAAAAAGAAATTCGTCATTTTGAAAGTGACAGTGTTTCAATTGTATCAAATCTTTCAAAACGTCCATTCAATTTTGATATTTCAGGATACAAGATCAATCGAATTAATATATTCAACAAGAAAAAAGAGATAAGCTACCTTCTTCATGAAATAAAAAGTGAAAAACCATATTTTTTGTCAATTATTGAGCCAAAAACGATTGGTTCCGTTTTATGTGTTAACCCCAAAATGAATAATCAAAGAATACTACGACAAGAAGGTGCATTTCTTTTGTTTGGTATTAATCAAACAAAAGAAATGCCTGCAACAATTCAAAAAGATTGGATATTATTTAATAGCGAAAAGAAAAAATTTTTAATCTATCAGAAAGAAAAAATTTTGAATGAATTAAATCGCGTAGGCATAAACGAAAGGTTTTTATTTCCGGAGCTAGATAAACAAGCAGAATTTTTAAAGGCAAAATACGCTTAAAGACGGTTACCCCATTGTGTGTATAGACTGTGTAAAATCTTAAAAATAAAAAACCTCTAGTTTCCTAGAGGTCGCATAATTACTGGTTGCGGGGGTAGGACTTGAACCTACGACCTTCGGGTTATGAGCCCGACGAGCTACCAACTGCTCCACCCCGCGTCATTGGTTATTTTTTTCGCAAGGTCATAATTATAGCAGCGAATAAAAGCCTAGTCAAACACTACGGTTTTGTTCTGGTATACAAGAATCTTGCGTTCGATGTGTTTTTTTATAGCGAAAGAAAGCACCTGCTTTTCCAGTTCTTTGCCTTTTTCAATGTAATTTTGCAAACTATCCTTATGATTAATATTTACAACCTGCTGGGCAATAATCGGCCCGTCATCAAGGGCTTCGGTAACATAATGCGCTGTTGAGCCCAACACCTTAACCCCCCGATCGTAGGCCTGTTTGTAAGGGTTTGCACCGATAAAGGCGGGCAGAAAGGAATGATGTACATTTATGATTTGTTGTGGATAAGCCCGAACAAACCCCGGTGTCAGTATCTGCATATAACGCGCCAGGATAATCAGCTCAACACCATGATCTGTCAAAAGTTTCATCTGCGCCTGTTCCTGTTCTTTTTTGTTTTCACGAAACATAGGAAAAAAATAAAAGGGAGTCTGGTAATAACCGGCAATTGTTTCATTATCCTGGTGATTACTAACTATCAGTTGAACATCCATAGCCAACTCGGAATTTTTTATTTTATAAAGCAGGTCATGCAAACAGTGGTCATCTCTGGAAACAAACACAGCCGTTTTTATTAAAGAGTCACTGAAATAGAGTTTCAGGTCCATATTCCAGTGTTTTTTTATGGATTGCAGGGAACTAAGGATATTCTCTTTTTGTATTAAGAAATGAGAAAGGTCCCATTCTATGCGCATAAAAAAAATATTATTTACCGGATCTATATGCTGCTCGGCATGCAGTATGTTGCCTTTATTTTGAAAAATGTATTCGGTTATGGTAAAGACCAAACCTTCTTTATCCGGAGCCGAGATTAGCAGTATTGCTGATGTTGTTTTATCCATGATTAAGGTTTAAAGTTGCACTGAAAAAGATTATAATACAAAAATAGATGAAAAAGAATCTTCTGCTGGGTATTATTTTCTTTGTAGTTCTTGGTTTTTTGGCAAAACTGGTATTGGAAAACTGGGTTAAAAACGAAGTTACTAAAACATTGTCCGGAATTTTAACGACTCCAATAAAGATTGCTTCAATCGACATAGGCTTTTTGTCTTCAGCGACAATTAAAGGAATCACTATTGGCGATCCTCTGAGCCCCAGCAGTAACATGGCTCAAATTGAGGAGCTAAAAGTAAATTACAGCCTGCTCAGATTACGCAGAACCAGGGATCCCCTGCAGTTAATTAATTCCTTACAGATCAGTAATGGCAATATAAACATTCACCATAGCAGTGATGACCGGTATAATCTGATCCAACAGTTGAAACCTACGCCACCCAACGCGAAACCCTTTCAGATTCCGCACATTAAAATATACTTCAGAAAATCTACAGTGACCTATACTGACGAAAGAGGATTTGGACCCAAGGCGCTGGAAAGCCCGGAAGTTAATGTTTTATATAATGCAGTAGGCAACGTTCAGTTGAAAAAAAATCAGGTGATGATTAACCTTGAAGGAAATCTGAACCGAAAAAGAGACAACAAGGTTGTAATCAATGGTTCTTTGCAGGGCGAGGATTTTAAATTTCATATTTTTTCCAGAAAAGCCGATGTGGCGAACTTGATAGGTTATTTTTCAGGATTAAAAGAAATCAAATTTTACAAAGCTATTTCCAGAGTTGAAGCCCAGCTGCAATCAAAAAAGGTACAGAAGCTCACAGATATTCCGCTTGATTTTCAGGTGAGCATGGACGTTAAAGAAGCTGAATTCGCGACTGTTTGGGTGCCACCGACCATGTCTTTGCAGGCCGGGCAGGTATTTGTTTCCAATCGTGGAGTTATTTTTAAAGATATACAAGGCAGGGCTAACGGTCAGAAATTTAGCCTGCAGGGTGATATTAAAGACTTTATGATTCTTAATCTGGCCATCAGAAGCAAAGAAATAGACAACCATTATTCGGCTGAATTTTTGCCATTTCTGAAAAACTGGAACCTGGATGGCAAGTGCGACTTTTTGTTGAACATAAAATCCATTGCAACAGGGAATATTGTTCTGGAAGGAAAAGCTAATAATTACTCGGGTCATTTTTTTAATTATGTTGTACAGAAAGCAGATCTGCAGTTTAGAAAAGAGAAAAACGATATTTCTTTAAGCTTGCCTCTTATTCAGGCTTATAACGGGACCGGTACAGCCACTGGTAGTGTAACCATTATACCGAACCATACTCCCTATCTGGATATAACCATGGCCTTAAAAAAGGTTTTACTTCCGGAATATTTTCAGTCCAAACACTTTACCGGCCAGGGTGATATTGACCTGCATCTGGACCATTATGCGGACGACATCAAAGGCCAGCTGTTCTTTTGGGGTAAAGACGCTTCCGCCTTTGGGCAGAAGATTAACCATATGGTGGTTATGTGGGAAAAAACGCCGGAAAAGCTTGTTTTTGGTCCAGGTTCATATGTTGCGATAAATAATGATGAATCAAAACTTTATTTCACTGGCTTTTTGAACAATCACGCTTTTTTTGATATAACCTTCAAGGGTAATGATCTGTTAACCGACAACTTTTATTTTTTTTACTCCAAAGTTGGAGACTACAAGGCCAGGTTCAAAGCCGATGGGCGTGTAACCGGAGTCTTTGATGAGGCATTTAAACGCAATCCTCTGCAGCATACCAAAGGCTTGGTTAAAATCAACGTATCTAACTTCGCCGTGAAGAACAGCACGGAATTATTTAGCGGTGAAGGCACGGTTACTCTGGATGAATACGCTTATTTGGAATTCGCTTTAAAAAACAAAACATCTTTTTTCAACATAAAAGCCAAGACTACCAATAAGAGCCTGGTATACAGCAACTTTACACTGGGCAATGTTTCTCTGGTCAACGCCAAACCGTTTGTAAAAAACCAGAAATACGATTTTAACGGTATAGCCAGCGGCAAGTTAACAATGTTCCCTGACCAAAACCAGCTTTTCTTAAACAACTATGGTGTAACCGGCAGTATTCAAATAGTAAACGGCCAGCTGGGCAGCCAGACAGTTCAGTATGTTTCCGGGAACATAGCGCTACAAAACAACAAGTTCAGTATTGGTGCCGGCCAGTTTGTACAACCTTTTTCCAATATCAGGTTAATACAGGCAGAATATTTCTCATCACATAATTTCAGCGTAATTTTTGATCATGCCAAGATTCGCAGTAACGAATGGCAAGGCTATATGCCCAAGAACATAAAGCTGTCTCTGACAAATTTAAATGGTAAACTAACAGTTGATGGGGCTTCGGTTACAGCTGATTTGGATGTGGAAACAGATCTTTTTATTTACAACAATGTTACTATGCCGAATTTTAAAGGACACATTAATTTGCAGAATAAACAGGTCCGCCTGAGCGATTTCTCAATAATTAATAAAAATGACACTTATCAGATTTCCGGCTATATTGACCTGGATTTCAAAAAACAAACCATTCCCAAACATAATCTGGAAGTTAATCTGACCTCTGCCAAGCTGGAGAATTTATCTGAATTGTATCAGCAGTTAAGGCCGTTATGGACAAAAGAAACAATACCCAAAGAAACCAAGGAAGACAAACGCACAGAAGTATTTGGCAAATATAACCAGCTGGTAAAAAAGAACTCCCTAAATCTTTATTCAATTGATGGCGGAAACATTTCCGAACTGCTATATGACCTGAAATCTGTAAAACAAAAGGATCGTCTCAATGATTTGCCTAAAGCCGAAGGAAAAATTTCGGGTATATTGCGGTCTTCTTATAAAGACAAGTGGGTAATTTTCAGTGATCTGAATGTTAATTCCGGACGTATTGTACAAACGCAGGTAGAACAGTTGAATTTTCAGGCAAGGCTTGAAGACAATGACATTCATATCGGAATAAAATGCAGTAAAGTTAAGCTTCTGGAGAGTAATTTTGAAAACCTCGATTTCGAATCATTTTTTAACCCTGACAGCGAGATATTAAAGGTTAATAAGCTTAATGTTGATTTTGAGGGAACAACCTATAAAGAAATTTTAAAGGGACAGATTAATTTGTCTCCCCTGTTGTCAAAAACAGAAGCCCATCGTAATGACCTTGATTTACGACTAAATTTACATAAAGATAACATAAACATTTTATCCATGATGAACAGTTCCCTGAAAAGGATATCCAATCAGGGAGATGTGGTGCTGGATATTACCGGACCCTTCTGGAGCCCTGTCTTTAATTCTCAGAAGGTAAGTTTGAAAAAGTTCCAAATTCAATTCGTATCAGGTTTTGCCATAAAAGCCCCATTAACGGTAGACAATGCAGAGCTGAATATTGTTGACAATATTATCAACATCCCTTCTTTGGAAGTGGTCTGGCAGGGTGATGACACCAATGGGGCCAGAAACGTTTTTGTGGCGTCAGGCAATATAGCTGCCGATTTATCATTTAAAGACGCTGCAAATATACCGCTGATAATGAATTTGACCATAAAACCAACCCAGCTAAACCTGAACATAGAAGACTTATATGTTGGCAAAGCGGAAACTGAGGAAACCCGTGTACAGGGAACATTTTTAATTCCTGTAACCAAAAAAGCCAAAGAAATCGCTAAACAAAATATTCTTGAGGAAAAGGAGGAAGGTCCTGTGCTCAGGACCAAAGCAGTGCTATCTGACGGCCGTTTTATTATTCTTAGCAATCGTCCTGCTGTGGTGGATAAACCTGCCATGAAGCTGGACATGTGGGTTTATTTAAGCAAGGGACTGTTTATTACCGGAAAAAATATCGGGGCAGGAGTGAACAACTTTATAAATAATATCAATATTGAGTTTGATGAAGAGCCCATGGATATGCACATAAAAGGATCGCTGAATACAATTGATTTTGAAAAAAAATTCAAGCTAAAGAGCGGGAAAATTGTTTTTATGGACCAGATGTTCCAGCTGCTGGAGAAGTCCAAACAGAGGGAAATTTTCAGTAATAAACCTGAAAATATAGATGATAATTATGTGGATATCAGAATGCTGCCGGACCCGGATTATCCGACAAAACGCAAGGCCACACCTTACTTTAATTTAAAAGCTTATTCCATTGTAAAAAAAGTTATTTCGGTTACGGACAACACAAATATAGCCTCTAACAACATGGTAACCAAAATTGAGGATCACGTATTTGTTGTTTATGTTAACGGCTTTCTGAACACTCCCAAATCTTTCGCCATCGAACATTATCTTTATGAAAACAATACCTATAAACTGGTAGAGGAAAAAATATATATGGATAAAATATCCGCGGAACAGCTGGATACTATTTCTTCATATTTATTACCCGTACTTTTAAAGCCTCAGTTTTATCAGAATTTACTGAACAAAGGATTGGTAAACAACAAAGAAGCCAATGAGCTTTTAAAGAGTTATTCGGCTTCGCAAATAGACCTGTGGATAGATCAGCAGTTAAGACCTTTTGAAAAAGAAATAGCCAGCGCCATCGGCCTTTATGATGTAAAGATTGAGCATAAGTTCGGAGAGGAAATAGTGAACTCGGTTCCGGTTTTTCAAACGGATACTGCCATTGATACCAATAATTCCAGCAAAGTATCTGTGGAATACATAAAAGATCTGTTTTTAAAGAAACTGTTTGTCAAACTAAAAACCGGAGTTAACCAGGACCCGCAATCCAAGAGTTACTCACTACAGCTCACAGAGTATGAGCTGATGTGGTTTTTGTCAGATTTTATCAGCGTAAATTATGGCAACCATAATTTACAGAATAGCGATAGCGTATATGGAGCTTTTTCAATCAATGCGAATTTTGATTTCTAGTTTAATAATAATTTTTTTAACAGCTTTTTCTCTGGCAATTGAAATAAGCCCGGAAAAGCCGCAAATTTTTAATGGTTACCCCATCAAAAGCATGGCTATATCCACTAATCCTCAGACAACAGTAAATTTTGCCGAATATATGCCTTATATGCAACAGGATAATGAATTTTACCTTAGCTATATGGTCGATGATATCGGCAGCCTGATGAATAGCGGTTATGTTCAGGATATTAATGTGAATATATCGGCAAACGAAGAATCGGCAGTGGATATTACTTTTAATATAAAGCTGAATCCCATGGTTCGTTATATAGAGCTTAGCAATATGACTATTTTAAACCAGAACATTATTAAGAGTAAATTGTATAACAAACTTAATACCCCTTTAAATTATGCCTATATTTCCAGCGACATACAGATAATTGAATCAGCTTATCATGATCAAGGTTATGTGCTGGCCAAGGTGACCAATGTGTTTTTTATAAAAAGCGTTAATTCTCTGATTTTTAACGTTGATGAAGGCTTGGTAGATAACATCGTATTAAGCGGTGCGGGACAGCTTAATCCGATGATTATTCTGCGGGAATTGAATATGCAGCCAGGCAAGGTTTTTAATATTAATCTGGTTAATGAAGACAAGGATATTATTTTCAGAAGCGGATATTTTTCACAGGTGAGCATGCCCAAGGTAGCGCCATCGTATGTAAATCCGGGCAAAGTTGATATCTTATATGAGGTTCAACAGCGCAAGATAAACAACTTGCAACTGGGGCTGGAACAACTGCAAAACAGCAAGTTGAGCCTGGCTCTTTCCCTGAAGCTGCCGAATTTTAGAAATTCCGGTGAAGGTTTATATTTTAAAGGTCAGGGCATTATTGAATCTTATTTTAAGGAATATAGCTACTATGTGAAATATAGCGATCCCTGGTTTACCGGACGCAAGCTACCGCTAAATCTTATGGTCTGGCATCAGATAAATGATGAAATCGTCAACAATCTGGCCACAGTCAGGGTTCAGCGTATCGGAGGAGAAGCTAATCTGGAGCCGTATTTCTTCAAACAGGTGAAAACAATTGTGGGTTATCGTAATGAAGCTGTGTCAGACGTTGCCGGTGTGTACAGTCCTTATCAGAAAAACAGTTTAAAATTAACGCTGCTCAGTGATACAACAAACGATTATAATAATCCGCTGAGCGGAAGCAAGACTACAATTGAAATGGAAAAAGGTAATAACCTCTTTAATTTAATCAATTTCGGAGGCATTGATTTTTCCAGATATACTTTTGAACATTCTGTTTATTATAATTTGTACAAGAAAGATGTTTTAGCAATTCGCTTCAGTACCGGGTTCATGCAATTTAATACTCAGAGCCAGATTTTCGAACAGGACAAATTTCTTATAGGGGGGGCATATTCTCTGAGAGGCTATCCGGAATCATACGCTAATCTTGCCAATGCTATTATCGGCAATAAAAAAATCCTTTTGAATGTCGAATATCGGGTGTTTCTTACAGAATGGCTGCAGGGTGCTATATTTATTGATGGAGGCATTGCTACTGATAACGATCTGCAATTAGATAAACTCAAATGGGGAAAAGGTGTCGGTATCAGGATTTTAACGCCACTGGCCCCATTGCGTTTTGATTTTGCAATAGGGGATAACAATCAGTTCTTGCTGCATTTCGGGTTAGGACAATTGTTTTGATTTGTGTTAAAATGTTTTCCTAGTCTTTTATGAGGTAGGGGATAAGATGTTAAGACTTTTTTTTATATTATTGATCGGTTTATTTTCATTTTTGCAGGCCACTACATTAAACAGTATCATTATCAGTGGCAACAAGGCCATTTCCTCTCAGGATATTTTGGCTGTAATTACCAATAAACCCGGAGAAGAACTGGTTACTGAAAATATCCTTGCCGACATCCATAATATCTATAATATGGGCTACTTCAAGGATTCAGTAAGCGCAGAAACTGTTTTTGTCAGCGGGAACAAGGCGGACCTGATTTTTACAATTGAAGAAAACCCTGTTGTTAACCAGATATATTTTGTAGGATTAACAGCCTTTAAACAGGAAGAACTTATGGCCAGCATGAACATGAAAAAAGGTAAAATCCTTAACTATAGTGAGCTAAGGCAGGATATTCAGAATATTACCAATTTTTACCATGAACGGGGATATGTACTGATGAATGTAAAAGAAATTTCCGAACCGCAGGATGACAATATTTTAACTATTGTTCTCAAAGAAGGAATAATAGAAGATATATTCTTTAAGGGTATGGCTTTTACCAAGGAATACGTACTTACCCGAGAAATGGAAACTCAGATCGGTACCGCCTTCAATATCAACACAATTCAGGAAGATATGCGCAACATTTATAATACCGGCTACGTGGACAATATAAACATTGACCCACCCATGGCCGGTGTAAATCCGGACAAAGTAGTAGTCGTAATAAATGTTCAGGAAAAAAGGTCCGGTTCATTGCAGTTCGGAGGAGGAATAGGTTCTGCTACCGGCTTTTTCGGTTTTATTCAATTGTCATTCATAAACTTTCTTGGAGAAGGCTATAACATGTCTACAAAAGGGCAGTGGGGGGAGAAGCAGCTTACTTATGAATTTAAATATTTTAACCCTTGGTTTTTTAAAGACCACACATCAATGACGTTTAGGTTATGGAATACCGATGGTCTCATTGATGAAGGACAGGGGCTGAAAGCTTTCAATACCGGCGGAGAAGTTATCTTGGGCAAGCCTTTGACTAAACAGATCAGCGGTTTTGTTTCAGCTCGCGTGAATAACGTTATCCCTCAGGAAACTTCCATTAACAGTTATGAGGTCAGAAGTATTGGTGGAGGGTTGAGCTATGATACCCGGGATTATATTTTTAATCCCTCCAGCGGTGACTATGCTCTGGTTAATGCCAATGCTTCTCTTAAAGTTTTGGGTGCTTCCATTGAGTTTATAAAATACAGGATAAAATATAATAAATATTTTCCGCTTGGGAATGATTTTGCGTTAGGATTTAAGGGCACTATTGATGATTCCTTCGGAACCATATTTGACACTGAGCGTTATTTCGCCGGCGGTGCTACTACCGTGAGAGGTTATCGGGATGGATCTCCATTTGCGATAGGCGGCAGAAGGTTCCTGGGCACTGTGGAACTTAGATATAATATTAATCAGCAGATGCAGTTATATTTTTTCTATGATCTTGGTAAAGTAACCAAAGGTCTGGCAGATTGTAATTTTACAGGAGATCCGACATGGAGAACAGGTAAGGGCATAGGTTTTAAAATTATTACTCCGATAGGTCCGTTAAGGTTTGATTATGCCTGGGGAGATGGCAAGCCCTATAGCGACAACCTGGACAGCAGCAGCGGGGTAATACATTTTAATATTGAGAATACTTTTTAAGGAGGTCTGGACATGAAAAAAATTTTAATAGGTGCGGTTCTGTTTTTGTTCTCTATTGCTTTGTGTGACACTGTAGGTTATATAGATTCACAGCAGATTTTAAAACAATATAACAAAGCTGTTACGGCGCAAGCTGATCTTGCAAAAAAACAAAAAGATTTCCAGGATTTTTTCTTACAGAAGCAGCAGGAGTTGGAAAAAGCTAAAGCTACCAGTAAAAATGAAGAAGAATTAACACAGCTCAAGGATTCTTTGGAAGCAGAGCTGCAACCCAAAAGAGATGAGCTTTTACAATTAAACCAAAAATTGTCGGGCGATATTGAAAAAGATATAATTGAGGCAACCAAGAAAGTAGCCAAACAGTTACGTATAGATATAGTTTTGGATAAACAAATTGTGATTTCCGGAGGCATGGATTTAACCAGTCTGGTGATCAGCAGTTTGAATAAATAGCAAAACACCTTATAATTAAAATATGAAATTATCAAAAATCGCTAAAACGATTGGCGGGAAAATTTTTGGCCAGGATATTGAGGTTAAAAACATAAAAAGTATCCTAACTGCCAGAGCTGAAGATTTAACAATTTTACTCGACAAACTGTATTTAAAAGATGCGCAAAAATCCAAAGCCTGTGCTATCGTTACCTTTACGACAGAGGTAAAACCAAAAAACGGCATCCTTGTGAAGAATCCCAGAAAAGTTTTGCCTAAACTTTTAAAGTTATTCGCCTATGAAGATAAGCAGCTTGGAATATCAAAAACAGCCAGCATTGATGATTCTGTAAAGCTGGGTAAAGCGCTTTTTATAGACGATTATGTACGAATTAAAGAAAAAACCGTTATTCAGGATAATGTGAAAATTTACAGCGGAGCAACTATAGGTAGAAATGTGGTCATAGGGGCAGGCACCATCATTTACCCGAATGTCACAATTTATAATAATACTCAAATTGGTAAAAATTGTATAATTCATGCCGGAGCAGTTCTTGGCGCGGACGGCTTCGGATTTGAAAGAAATGAAAAAAAAGAATGGGAAAAAGTAACACAACTGGGCAAAGTAGTAATCGGTAATGATGTGGAAATAGGGGCAAACAGCTGCGTAGATCGCGGAGCAATACAAGATACCGTAATAGGTGACGGTACAAAAATCGACAATCTCGTGCAAATAGGGCACAATTGTATAGTAGGTAAGCATAATGTTTTTTCCAGCATGGCAGGTTTAGCTGGTAGTACAATTGTCGGAGATTACTGTATATGGGGCGGGCAAGCTGCCACAGCCGGCCATTTAACTGTTGGAAACGATGTTACTATTATGGGACGTTCCGGAGTTACCAAGAATATTAAAGATAACGAAGTCATTCAGGGATTCCCGGCTCAAAATTATAAAAAAGAATGGAAAGAACAGGCAGTGCTACGAAAATGGGCGCGCCGGCAACTAAATAAGGAGGAAAAAACAGATGAGGAATAAATTTGCGTTCTGGAGTTTGATTTTGGGAGGGGCACTGCTCTTTGGCGCACCATCTGCCATAGGTACAAACGGTCTAATCAATATGCCCACCGCGATGTCTATTCAGTATAAGGCTTTTGATCTTGGTTCAAACTGGACATTGGTACAGAATAATTCCAGCAGTGCTCAAAACCAGATACATTATTATGGTAATCTGGGAATTTTTGAGGGTGTGGAACTGGGTTTTTTAGGTAACAACCAGACTGAAGGAGTATTTTTAAATCTAAAATATTATATGCTCAGCGACAAATCGAACTATCCTTTAGGATTAGCTGTCGGACTTACAAATATATCCTCACACAGCAATTCTAATCTTTATCTGGTGCTAAGTAAAAAGTTTCCCAATCAGTTAACGGGTCATTTCGGCTTTGCTTCCAATATTCTGGCTACAAAGATACAAGCCAATGTAATGTTTGGGTTGGAAATGCCCTTTAGTAATTATGTTAATGCTTTTGCCGAACTTATCGGTTCACAGGATTCCTGGGTGCTTTCAGCCGGAACCAGGCTTAAGTTGGCGGACGATTTGTTGCTTAACGCCTATTGGGATGATATTGGCAACAGCTCTGCCGGCAAATCTACTTTTTCTCTGGGAATATCCTGGCACGGTATCCTGCAGTAAATGGGATACACGGTTAAAGCTCCGGTCACCATCAGAGGGACCGGAATACATTCGGGTAAAACAGCTGAAATAATACTGAATCCAAAGCAAGCTGGAGGAATTGTTTTCAACCTTTCTAAGGTTAATGTAAAAATACCATTAACTCTGCGCTATATAAAGCCGCAAAACCTTGGAACCAATTTGTTTAAAAACAACCAATGGCTTAAAACTATTGAGCATTTCCTGGCCGTTTTGTGGTATTTCAGAATAACCGATTTGCAGGTGGAAATAAAAGGTGATGAAGTCCCTATTGCCGATGGAAGCGGATTGCCTATATATGAAGAAATACAGAAAAAAGGACTGAAAAAGACCGCTACCACTGAAAAGAAACTGATTATCAAAAAACCGGTCGCGGTTTTTTATAATGATTCATATTTGATAGGGTATCCGGGCAAAGGGCTGAACATCAATTATACAGTCTGCTTTCCTAATAATCCCATACAAACCCAGAACTATATTTTTACGGGAAAAAACAATTTTGTTGCAGAGGTTTTAGCGGCCAGAACTTTTGGTAATATCGAGGATGTGGAAAAACTGCATCAGTCCGGCCGGGCTCTTGGAGCCAGCATGGAAAACGCATTAGTCTATAATTCCAAAGGCTATATCACACCACAACGTTTTGCGGGAGAAGCCGTGCGCCATAAGGTTTTGGACCTGTTGGGTGATTTGTACTCATCAGGATATTTTGTGCAGGGCAAAATGTTGGCGTACAAGACCAGCCACGTATTAAATAACAAATTTATAAAAAAACTGCTAAAAGCGTCTTAAATAAGACCGGCAATCATATCGCCAACTTCTGACGTTGAATAGCCCATTTTCCCGGCGGACATACTTTCCATTTTGGAAATTGCCGTCATAACTGCCTTTTCAATTGCGGCAGCGGCTTCTTTTTCGCCCAGATAATCAAGCATCATTTGCCCGGCCATAATGGCTGCGATAGGATTAATTACTCCAAGTCCGGTATATTTGGGGGCGCTACCGCCAATAGGCTCAAACATGGAAGTACCAACCGGATTTATATTGCCACCGGAAGCTACACCCATTCCGCCCTGTATCATGGCGCCCAGGTCTGTAATAATATCGCCGAAAAGATTATCGGTTACAATTACGTCAAACCATTCGGGATTTTTTACAAACCACATAGTTGTAGCATCTACATGGGCATAATCGGTTTCAATTTCAGGATAATCCTTGGCAACATCATTAAAAGCTCTTTGCCAAAGGTCAAAAGCGTAAGTTAGCACATTGGTTTTTCCAACCAGAGTTACTTTTTTTCTGTTATTCTTTTTGGCGTAATCAAAAGCAAAGCGAATACAGCGCTCTACACCTTTTCTGGTATTAATGGATTCCTGTATAGCAACTTCATCGGCAGTACCTTTTTTTAAAATGCCGCCAGCGCCGACATAGAGACCTTCTGTGTTTTCCCTGACCACGACAAAATCAATCTCTTTCGGACCTTTATTTTTTATAGGAGTTTCTACCCCAGGATAAAGTTTTACAGGTCTTAAGTTCACATACTGGTCCAGCTCGAAGCGCAATCGGAGCAGAATTCCTTTTTCCAGTATGCCGGGCTTCACATCAGGATGTCCGATCGCTCCCAGAAAAACAGCCTTATATTTACGAAGGTTTTCAATATCATTTTCGTTTATGGTTTCACCGGTTTTCAGATAACGTTCACCACCGAAATCAAACATGTCAAAAGTAAAGGAAAGGTTATGTTTTTTCCCTGCCGCCTTGAGTACTTTCATACCTTCGGCAATAACTTCTGGTCCTGTCCCGTCACCGGGAATAACGGCAATTTTATAGGTCTTCATGTTAGCCTCCTTGAGCTCTGTAGTGTATAGATACTATAAAGGATAGCCAAAATATAGGCAAGATGGTTTTTGGGAAAACTTAACTGTTTTTACTGAAACGATTACGTAAACGCTTAACGCTTTTTGTCTGCGGAACATTAAATATTTTACTAGGTTTTTTATCCCAGAAGGTTTGCAGTTTTTCAATTCTTTTTTCTATATCTTTAATAAGGTTATGGTCCAGACCATCTTTTTTATCCAGCACGGCGCCGATAGATAATATCCTTTTTTCCACTTCGATATCTGAAATGTCTTCAGAGTTTTCATTAACGGTTGAGCCTTCAGCGTAAACATCATTTATATTCAAAGAATTATGTAAATGATTAAAAAAGTCTTTATCTTTTTGGTCAGGGAACAAATCCAGCACCTCATCATTCTCCAGTTGAATGATCTTGCTGTTTTCTTTTTTTTGCTTATCTGCCGAATCTTTTTCTTGTTGTTCGTCTGCTTTTTCTTCTTTGCTTTTTACTGTTTCTTTATTTTTATTGTTCTCAGCACCTATAAATTCTTCATGAAATTCTTCGGAAGAGTTGGGTACAGCATAAATGTCTTCACCCTGCACAATAGTTGCCGCGCTTAACTGTTTTTCAGTATGACCGGGTACAGGCAGATCTTTTTTATTGATATTCATAACTACTGCATCGTCCATATTTCTGGAGTAACCGTCACCGGACAATTTTTCTTTGCGTAAACTCATTAATATCTGTTTCTGTTGAAATTTTTGTAAGCGATCCTGTTCAAGGTTATTTATATAGGCCTCTTTTTGCTCAACGATATTTTCATTAGGTTTATAAACAACATTTTCTTCCAAGTCTTTTTGTTCATTAATGTTTGTTTGAACTTTTAGGTTGTTTGTATACGAAGCATTGGTATTGTTGGGTGTTAATATTCCTTTCAGGCCTTCAAATATTCGTTCCAAATCAGCCAAATTGCTGGCATTCTCGGTTCTTGCCATGTCTGAAGTTGAGGCTAATTGAGCCTGAGTAACTTTAAAAGGATTATTTGTATCCATAATTATTTATTATAAAAACCTTCTATTTGGCCGACTTCCCGAAGGGCATTGTTCTCTTTTAGAAATACCATAACCCGTTCGAGTTTGATCAAACTTAATTCTTTATTCAGATAACGCACCATTTGAGAATACTTCTCAATTGCTTTGTCATTAAGGCCTTTGTCAGCGTAAAAGTCACCAAGGACCTTGAAAGGCAAAGGGGAGTACAAATATTTTCTTTGCAAAGTTTTAAACAAAGCTTCAGCTTCATTAATGATTTCCTGCCTGTCCGCAGTTTTGGTTTTTTTAACTTGCTGATTATCAATAATAATACTGATGATGCCTTTTTCCAGCGGCCTTCTGTTTTTTTTATTAATATACAGAACACAGGCTATGGTTACAAAAAAAAGAATAGTAATAATAATTATATCCAGCATAATTTTTTCTCAGTAGTTATATAAAATATGCCCGGAAAAATTAAAAATTAAACACGAAAAACAGGAATTTATTTTATTATGAGAACGGGCAATAAGTGGGGTGTAAATATTGCCCGTTTAGGTGGTATTTACCTGGTTGGGTTAT